>CBDUNP010000050.1:0-13085 GCA_965368605.1 uncultured bacterium
CGTGTGATCTCGGCGAGCCCGCGTGAGAGCAGGGCGCTCTTGGCGTTGTTGCCGGCTTGCAGGCCGTCGAGTATGCCAGCGGCCAGCGCGATGACGTTCTTGGTCGCGCCGGCGAGTTCGGTGCCTAAAAGGTCCGGGTTGGTGTAGACGCGGAACCAGTGGGTGGTGAAGGTCTGCTGTAATAGATGGGCGAAGTCGGCGTCGTCGCTGGCGGCGCAGACGGTGGCGGGTAGGCAGCGTGCGAGTTCGTCGGCGACGGACGGGCCGGAGATGGTGGCCAGGGGCCGGGCGGGTTTGTCGGGGTCGTCCGGAGAGCCCGGGCCGGCGGACTGGAGGACGTCGGCGATGATCTGGGTGGGGCGCAGGGCGGTTTCGGTCTCAACGCCCTTGGCGACCGAGGCGATCGGGACATCGGCGGGGACATGCGGGGCGAGGCGTTCCCAGACCGGGCGGATGAACTGGGTGGGGACGGCATTAAGGATGATATCGGCGTCGGCGAGCGCGTTCTGGTCGTTGGGGGTGATCCGGATCCGGTCGGGCAGGCGGTAGCCCGGGAGGTATTTGCGGTTCTCACGGGTCTGGATGAGCTCGGCGACATGCTCGGGGAAGGCCCCCCAGAGGGTGACGTTCAGGCCCTTGCTCTCGAGCAGGAGGGCCAGGACAGTGGCCATGGACCCGTCGCCGACGATGCTGATCCTGGGTTGTTCGGGCATGTGGGATACTTCCAGGGGGTTACCGGACAGGGTTCATTGTGGGTGAAGGGCCAGAGCAGGGCAAGTGCGCGGGGTAGGGGGGTTATAACGGCTGAAATCGGCGTATCCCGATAGGCGGGGTCAGGTCCGGCTTGCGATGGGCCGATGCTTGGTAAAGACTAGTAGGCTGGGGCTTTTACATAGGTATTGGCCGGGGGTCGAAAACGAGGGCCCCGAGGTGCGTTGTTTAAGGATTTGGTTTAAGATAGGGGGCTTGTAAGCCCCCGTCGGCGAGCTGGTTGAGTATAGTACGTGCCGGTAATAACAGTCTATTGAACCTCCTATTTGACCTAGAGGCAGGAGCGCGTGGTGAGGCAGAACACAAATCAGAGTTGGTTAGGCAGGATCGGAATGTTGGGTCTGATGGGAGCGGCATTATTTGCCGGGCCGATCGGCTGCGAGTCTGATTCCTGGATGGACCCGTCGGTGGTTGGGCGTTGGGAACACACGCCGATCACGATGCCTATCCTTGACCGGATCGATGTGATTGAAAGCCGGGACCTCCTGCCGGTGACGCTCAGTGAAGTGTCGCCCGAGGATCTGACGCCGGACTTCAATGAGTACACGATCTCGCCGAGCGACACGATCGCGGTGATCATCTTCGAGCTGGTCGATCCCGGTCAGGAAGCCGCCTACCAGCGGCAGGTCGATGCGACCGGTCTGGTTCGGCTCCCGTTTGTCGGCCCCGTGAAGGCGGCGGGCAAGACGGCGTCGCAGCTTGAAGACCACATCGCTGACCTGCTTGAGCGTCGGGACATCATCCGCAACGCGACGGTCAGCGTGATCCTGCAGAACTCGACGCAGAACACGTTCACGGTGATGGCTTCGCCATTGACCGGTGGCACGCGGTCGGGTCTGTTTACGATCCCGAGCCCGAACTTCCGATTGATCGACGCCCTGGCGATGGCCAACGGTATCCCTGACCGGACGCAGCGGCTGCTGGTGATCCGTCAGACGCCATTGACCTCGGGTGCGGCGGGCATCATCCCCGAGGGTGTGGGCGATGAAGGCGATGAGCCTGTTGAAGTCGCTCCCCCGGCTCCGGATGACCCATCACAACTGATTGACGAACTGTTTGACGGCATGGATGGCGGGTCGGGCGCAGGCCCGGCGGTCACGCCTGGCGGCTCGGGGGTTGCGGCCCCATCGGGTCTGGAATCCAGCCTGGAAGGCGGCAGCCAGGCCCAGTGGGTCAACGTCGGTGGCGAGTGGGTCCGTGTCGGCTCGGAAAAAGCGGGCGGCTCGAGCTCCGGGATGTCAGATAACGAAGCGGCGCTCGGCGAGGTCGTGACGCAGCGCGTGATTGAAGTGCCTTACGATCGTCTGAATGACGGTGACATGCGGTTCAACATCGTGATCCGTCCGGGCGACGTCATCAAGGTGCCCGGCCAGCAGGGTGGCTTCGTCTACCTCGGCGGTGCGATCAACCGTCCGGGTGCGTACAACATCCCCGGCGAAAAGGACCTGACGCTCAAGCAGTTGATCGTTTCCGGTGGCGGTATCTCCGCGATCGGTATCCCCGAGCGTGTGGACCTGGTCCGCCGGATCGGCAACTCGCAGGAAGCGACGATCCGGATCAACCTGCGTGCGATCTTTGAGGGCACGGAGCCGGACCTGTTCCTGAAGGCCAACGACGTGATCAACGTCGGGACGAACGCGGTGGCGACACCGCTTGCGATCTTCCGCAACGGTCTGCGTGCGACGTACGGCTTCGGCTTTGTGCTGGACCGTAACTTCAACGTAGACGTCTTCGGCGCCGGGCAGTAAGCCGGCGGTTATAGCCAGAAATTAACCCGGGCCTGAGAGGGCCCGGGTTTTGATATATCTCGGCGGGTCGGTGGGAGCGATCAAGGGGCTTAGCCTGTCAGGGGCGGGGCCGTGATCGGCCGAGAAGAAAAATCACATGGATGTGTCGGCCAGATAGGCCGTTACGACCGCGCCAGTCGTGCTAGGGCGGGGTTGTGAGCCAGGATGTCGCTGTCGTTGTCCCCCCTCCGGCGAGCCGGAAGTGCGGAGAACCCAGACGGCGGTGCAGACGTATAACCATCACGCCAGGTAGATCGCTGCGGTGGGATTGCCCTGCTGAAACGGATCGGCCGGGTGTGGTGGGCGAGAAACCATGTGTGTGGATAGGTGTTTTTAGGGCATGACCAGTACAGCGGTGACGAACCTGACGACTGCCGGCGAAGCCAGGCCGTTGATCACGCCCCGTGGTTGGGCTTGGATCGGTCTGCTCACGGCGTTGTTCGTGCTGCTGCACCGCAACTTCCTGTGGCGGGCGTTGAAGATCTCCCTTGAAGACAACGACTGGTCACACGCGCTATTGGTGCCAGTGATCGGGGGCTACTATTTATTCCAGAACCGTGGCCGGCTGATGCAGATGAGCAGCCGGGTCTGCTGGTGGGGCCTGCCGATCATGTTGATGGGCATGGTGTCGTACGCGTTCTGGATCTACCCCGGCCGCAACGACATGTTCCAGGGGTACAGCATGATTATCTCGCTGTTCGGCCTGGTGCTGTTTATCCTCGGGCCGAGGATGATGACGGTGCTCTGGTTCCCGATCTTGTATCTGGGTTTCGGCGTGAAGGTCTCACAGAAGCTCTGGGAGATTATCGCATTGAAGCTCCAGACGATCGCGTCGGTGAGCTCAACGTTTTTGTTGAACGTCCTGGGGCTGGTGCTGGATATCGAGGCGACGGTCCGGGGCAATACGATCGATATCTTCCACAACGGGATGCGGCTGAACCCGCCGATGAACGTGGCGGAGGCCTGCTCGGGGCTGCGGATGCTGATGGCGTTCCTGGCGCTGGGTGTGGCGATGGCGTTCCTGGCGCCGCGTGCCTGGTGGCAGCGTGTGGTTATGGTGGCGATGACGCTGCCGATCGCCGTGGCGGTGAACGTCGGGCGGGTGACGACGCTGGGTATTTTGCATGTGTATGCCCCCGAGTACGCCAAGGGCGACTTCCACATTTTTGTGGGGATGCTGATGCTGATCCCCGCGGCCGGCATGTTCCTGCTGCTGGGGTGGGTGCTGGACAAGCTGATCATCGTGGACGAAGAGGAGATGCGTGACCGGTCGCAGGCCGTGAGTGAGCCTCAACGCCCGCTGGCGGCGTATGAGCCGACGGAACATGATACGCTGGCGATTATCAAGGGTCTGCTGTTTGGGGTGGTCCTGACGGCGGCAGCGTGCGGGGCGTATGTGCTGCTGATCATGGCGGAGCGTCCAGACCTGGCAACCGAGCGGATCGGACTGGCCGAGTCCGCCACCCGTATTTCGGCGATTGCTGGGCTGGTGCTGTTGCTGGGCGTCATGTTTGTGGGCGCGAAGTTGGTCTGGCCCAGGCTGGTTCCCAAGGGCGATGGCGTGAGTGTCGGCGGCAAGCGCCTGGTCGCGCTGGCGATCGGCGCGGGCTTCCTCGTGACGGCGATGGTTGGTCAGGAGACCACGGTCTGGGCGAACAAGATTGTGATGTTCAAGAAGGAAGTGCCCGTCCGCAAAGAGCTTGACCTGATGGAACACCCGTCCGGGCGTTGGAAGTTCCTCCGGCAGGACCCGCCTCTGGGCAAGGATATCCTTGAAGAACTAGGCACGACGATCTACCTGAACCGGACATATGAAGACACGCAGTGGGTCGGCAGCCCGCTTGGGCGGATCGCCGACCTGCACGTCGCGTACTACACGGGCACGGCGGACACGGTGCCGCACGTGCCCCAGCAGTGCTTCAAGGCCAGCGGGTTGGAGCAGGTCGCCGGCGGCGGGACCGTGCTTGAGCTGCGTGGCGATGGGTACCAGCCCGACCCGACGGTCGAGGGCGGGTACGTCCACCCGGTCAAGCCAACCGGGTTTGGTGACCAGGTGCGTCTGCCGCTGGTCGATGTCCCGGCGACGTTCTTCACGTTCTCGAATCCCCAGCGTGATAATCAGTTGGTGAACGTGGCCTACTTCTTCGTAGCCAACGGGAAGTACCTCGCGTCGCCACATGCGGTGCGGACCAACGGGTTCGATATCCGGGACAAGTACAGCTATTACTGCAAGGTGCAGGTCACCGTGCATGTGCAGGATAAAGATGAGGCGGTCGAGCGGATCTCGTCGCTGTTGTCTGAGGTAATGCCGGAAATCATGTCATGTCTGCCCGATTGGGTGGATGTCACCGAGGGCCGTTGGCCCGCAGAGGCATCGGGCGTCGCGGTAAGCGGCGCGGGTGCCGGAGAGTAGGATCCTATGGCCGGTCGCGTAAATACCAAGTTTGTTTTCATCCTGATTGCCGTGGTGGTGGTCCTCGTAGGCGGGATCGCGTCGGTCGCGGTGCTGACCAAGAGCGACGCCAGCGAATTGGCGGCGCGAGGTGAGCAGTACCTGGCGGAAGGCAAGATCGATGAAGCGGTCGAGACCCTCGAGCGTGCGGTCAACCACAGCAAGAGTGACCCGGTCATCATCAAGAAGTACATCGAGGTGGTGAAGCAGAAGCCGGCGGAGGACTACGTCGAGGCGGAGAACATCCTCAAGAAGGTGACCGGCAGCTCGCTGAACCTGGTGCAGATCGACCCGAACTCCGAGCAGTTTCTTCAGGAGTACGCCGACCATGTCCAGGGCGCGGTCGACCGCGTCGGTATTGTCCGTGGGGCGTCGCACCCGTTGTTTATCCATCAGGCCGCCGAGGAGCGTATGAAGTTCAACGGCGGCGACCAGTTGGCGCGTAAGCTGCGGGGCCTGTACGGCTTCCTGAAGCTGAACGTCGAGAGCCCGCCGGAAGAGATCGAGATGGTCCGTGAGGACCTTCTCTGGGCCCACGCTGAGTACCCTGACGATACCGAGGTTGCGAATCGCCTGGCGCAGTTCAAGCTGTTCGAGGCGAGGCTTCTGGATCGGCCCGGCGCGGACCAGGAACAGATCCAGACGCTCAAGGACGAGGCGGTTGCGTTATCCAAGCGTGCGCTGGACAGCGACCCCGACAACGCCACACTTAAACTTGAACACCTGCTGATGGTGCATCGGGCGACGGTTGACCCGAGCCTCGAAGACCCGTTTGTCGAAATCCGGCCTCTGCTGGATGACCTGGAAGCGCAGCTCCTGAAAAACCCGGAACCCAGCACGGCTGTGCTGACCGTGGCGCAGCGGCTCAAGGCGGTCTACCGTGCCGATACGGTTGAAGAGGGGGCGGACGCCGACTCGGAAGACGTCTTGCTTTCGAAGAATGTCGGCGTGCGTCGATCGATTGAACTGCTGCGTCGTGCGGTTGAAGAGCACCCCGAGGACATGATCTACCAGTTAACGCTGGGGACTGAGCTGAAGAACTCCGGCGATTTCGAGCTGGCGTTGCCTTATATCCAGCGGGTCAAGGAGCTGAGCACGGAGGGGGAATACCTCACCGTGTTGCTGAACTACCGGCTCAAGCAGTCGGCACGCATCGAGTATGCGGACCTGCAGATCACACTGGGCGAGACCAGCCAGGATGAGGCGGACAAGAAAGCCCGCTTCGCCGAGGCCCGCGACATCATCGACGACGCTGTGGCGGGGGGCCAGGGCGAGCTGCCCCGTATCCACCTGCTCAATGGTCGGCTGGCGTTGGCGGAGGGCAAAGTCCGCGAGGGGCTGATCAGTATTGATAAGGCGATCGACGGCTACCCGCAGTACAGCATCGAGAAGGCGCAGGCCCTGGTGCTCTCGGCCCGCGCCCGTGCCCAGCAGGGCGACTGGGGCTCCGCGGCGGAGCGTTACGAGCAGATCCTGCAGGCCAGCCCGAAGTTCCCGGGTGTGCGTCTGGCGCTTGCAAGAATCTATCTGCGTCAGCGTGACTTCGATCGGGCGCAGGAGCATATTGACGCGGTGCTGGTTGAGAACCCCGCGCATGAGATGGCGTTGCAGCAGCAGGCGGCGCTGTACGCCGGGCAGGACAACCTGGATGGGGCGATCGATGTTTACCGGCAGTTGGATATGACTAACCGCCCGGACCTGGCCATCGGGCTGGGGCGGCTGCTGATCCTCGGGGATCGTAAGGAGCAGGCCAAGCGGATGCTGGACCTGTACTTCAAAGCTGACCCGACCAACGTACAGCTATTGACCCTGCTTTTGCTGACCGTCGATGACCCGGCGGTGAAAGCGAAGATGATCGACCAATCCGAAGCGGCGGGCGGCGATGCCAAGATGCTGGCGATGATGAAACGCCAGCTGGACCCGAACGCGAATACCGATCCGACAGAGCTTATCGAGACTTTTGTAGAGAGTGAGACGGACCCGTTCCTGCGTGCGATGAGCAGCGCCCGGCTGTATATCCGTGCCAACAAGGTTGAGGAGGCGAAGGCGGCTCTGGCCCAGGCGGAGAAGCTCAAGCCCGACGACCGTCAGGTGATCGACCTGCGGTTCAACTTCGCCATCACCGAAGGTGATCTGGCCACGGCCCAGCGTTACGCGGACCGGGCGGCGCAGATGAATCTGGATGAGGCGTCCGGCCGGTTCTACCTGGCGCAGATCCAGTCGGCGAAGCAGGATTACTCGGCGGCGATCGAGACGCTGCGGATCGCCCTGGAGGAGGTCCCGATCAACTCCGACGGCTGGCGTCTGCTCGGCGAGATGTACATCAAGTCCAAGAACGACAGCGAGGCGGTGGCGGCGTTTGAGCAGTCACTCAAGCAGCGGCCTGATAACCTCGGCGCGATCCGTGGGCTGGCGTCGATCCGTGACCGGCAGGGCCGGTACGACGAGGCGCTGGGGATGCTCAAGTTTGCGAGCAACCGCTACCCGGAGAACACGCAACTTCGCCAGCTCTACCTGGTGTACGAAGGGAAGTACGGCGACAAGCAGGCGTCCTTGCGTGATCGCCGTGAGATTCTTGAGGATGAGCCCGAGAACTCGGATAACAAACGGGCCCTGGCGATGCTGCTGGCGGAGACCGGTGAGCACGAGCAGGGGCTGACGCTGATTCAGGAATTGATTGAGGCCGAGGGCGACACCCTATTGAATCTGCAGGTCAAGGCGGCGATCCATCGCCTGGCCGGTGATGTCGATCAGGGGGTGCTGGTGCTTCGACAGAACATCCTGTCGCGTGGGGCGGACGTGACGTCTGCGGACTACTCGATCCTGGCGCAGTATCAGAAGCAGGTAGGCGATCTTCAGGGCGCGGTCGCGACCTATGAGAAGGCTGTGGAGATCGAATCCGACCAGCGTGAGATGACGCGGGCCCTTGCGGGGTTCTATTTTAATCGTCAGGCGTATGTGAATGCGTTGCCTTATTACCGCGATCTGTACAAGACGTTCCCGGACGAGCTGCCTGTCGGGCTGGGCCTGGCGGAGGCGTTGATCCGGACCGACAGCTTCGACGATGCCGAAGCGGTGCTGGATGAGATCGACGGCGGTGCGACCGAGCAGGCGCAGCGGGCGATGATCGCGGCCTCACGCGACAACTACCCGGAAGCAATGCGTCTGATCAATTCGGCGATCGAGAACGACCCGGGCAACTCGATGTTCTTCTACGAACGGGCGGCCCTGCAGACTCAGCAGCAGGACGAGGAACTGGTTGACAACATCATCAACGACCTGAATACGGCGTTGAGCCTGAACCCGAATTACCTCATGGCCCGTCGCCTGCTTGTGGCGATGTACATCCAGCAGAACCAGCGCCGCGAGGCGATGCGAGAGCTGACGACGATGGTGTCACGCCACCCCGAATACTCACGCGGCCGTCTGGACCTGATCCAGATGCATGTGCGTGACGGCGATTTCAGCCGGGCGCGGTCGCTGGCGCGTGAGGGGATTGCTCAGTCGCCTGAGGAGTCTGCCTGGTACAGCGTGCTGGGCGGGTTGGCGGCGCAGCAGGGCAATGTCCAGGACGCGGTGGATGCGTACAGCAAGGTGTTGGAGATGAACCCGAGCCCGTCGAACCTGCTTAGCCTGGTGACGGTGCAGATCAATAATGAACGTGGGGCCGATGCGCTGGCGGTGATGCGTGAGCACGCGGGGATCGTCAACGAGCAGCCTTTGCTGCAGGCGGTGATGGGTCGTGCGTTGTTTGCGTCGGGTAAGCCCGACGAGGCCCGGCAGGTGTTCGTCCGTTCGGCCGAGCGTTGCAAGAACTTCGACCACTTCTTCGGGGTCGCCGCCCAGGTGCGTAAGGACTACAGCCTGGCGGAGACGGTTGAGCTGTTTGAGACACTGGCGAGCCCGCCGTCCTCGACCTGGGTGCAGTTGGTGTTGGCTCGTATCGAGATGGGGGACAAGCAGACTCAGGCGGTCGTGACACGTTTGGCGGCGCTTGAGCCGAAGCTTGGGCCGGACGACGTGGGCGTGCTTCAGATGCTTGAGCAGATGATGGGCCCCGCGTTGCACGACGTGGGTCGCAGCGAGGAGGCGTTGGCGTACTACAAGCGGGTCCTGGCGTTTGCGCCCGATAACACGTCGGTGCTGAACAACATGGCCTACCTGCTTGCGGAAGACCTGGACCGGCCCGAAGAGGGCCTGCCCTACGCTCAGCAGGCCAGTGAGCTGCAGCCTTCCAACGCTCAGATATTGGATACCCTCGGCTGGATCCAGTTCAAACTGGGCCAGACCGAAGACGCCCAGCGGACGCTGCAGCGGAGTATTGATGCTGAGCCACTTTCTGCCAATCACCTGCATATGGCGGAGCTGATGATCGATAAAGGATATGGGGCTCAGGCCGACCGCCATCTGAAGACGGCGATCGACCTGGCCGAGCAGAATAATGAGTCGGAGCTGCTTGAGCGTGCGAAGAAGCTGCTTGATCGGGCCGATAAAATGACGGAGGCGTCTGTAAACCCATGAGTACTAACCCATTGCAATCTAATCAGGCCACTGGCTCGCCCTCCAGCGGAGGCGCGAAGCTTAAGCCGATCGACCCGGTCAAGGTGCTCCGCCAACACATCACCCTGTTATCGGTCGTCGGCGTGATCGGCGTCGTGCTCGGTGTGGGCGTGTGGTTTGGCCTGGCCAAGACGATGCCCAAGTACGCCTCCACCGCGCAGCTGCGCGTGTCTGAGGGCGTGGCTGACGTGGACAACATGAGCACCGGTGAGTTCATCAAGGGCACCGTCGCGGCGATGGAATCCTACATGAAGTCCGAGGTCTACAAGATCCAGTCGGAAGACATCCTCACCAAGGCGCTGAACAACCCGACCGTCCGCAACGGCAAGTGGTTCCAGCAGTACACAACCGAAACGGGGCAGCCGGACTACAACCAGGCCCGTGAAGACCTGCTTGACGACCACCTGGGTGTTAGCATGCTCCGCGGGACGCAGCTGATCAGCCTGCGGGTCTCGACGCCTTACCCCGACGACTGCCAGAAGATCGCCCGCTCGATCGTCGACGTGTACCTGAACCGCGTCGGCGTGGACACGAGCAACCGCGTGGGCAGCAGGCGTCGTTCGCTGGTGGACGAGCGTGCGATCATCGACCAGGACATCAACAACCTGACCGAAGAGATCGAAGAGTATGCCCGTGAGCACGAGCTGACGAGCCTGGATGCGCGTCTGGATGAGGCGGCTCAGGTGATGGCGGCGAAGATCGAGGCCCGCGAAGAACGCAAGGAAATCCTCGGCGAATACGAGAAGTCGTATCAGTCCGCCCTTGAGAAGCAGGAGTCCGGCGGGGGCCCGACCGCCAGCGAGAAGCTGAGCGTATCTAAAGAAGAAGACGCGATCCGTATGCGTGACGAGCGCCTGCGTTCTTTGCGTGAGCAGCGCGAGGTGTCGCTGCACGAGTACGGCCCGAACCACCGTGTCATCAAGTCGATCGATCGGCAGATCGCCGCCACCGAAGCTGAGCGTGAACGCGAGATCGAACGGATCATCCGTGAACGCCAGGAGGCGGAGCTCAGCGGCCTGAAGCAGGCGATCGAGAGCTTCACAGAGATCATCGCGGCCTACAACGATGATATTTTGTTGCTGCAACAGAAGCTGGTTGACCTGAACGTCCACCAGACCCGTTACGACAACCTCCGCGCCCGTGTGGAGGAAGCCAAGGAGTCGCGTAAACGGATCGAGAACAGCCTGTCGCAGGTACGCCTGGTTGAAGACATGGCCGAGGCCCGCCCCGTGCAGCTGCAGGCCCCGCCTTCGCTGCCTGAGCTGGTGTTCCCGAAGATCGAGGTGGTCGTCCCGGGCGTCACGTTCCTGATGGTCGCGTCGGTCGTCGGCATCATCTTTATACGTGAGCTGGTGGACCAGAGCATCAAGAGCCCAGCGGACGTCAAGCTTCTTAAAGAGGCGGACCTGCTGGGTATCCTGCCGCACGCGGATGAAGACCCGTCCGGCCCGAGCTCGGTGGAGCGCGTCGTGGAGAAATACCCGACGGGCCTGCTGGCGGAAGCGTACCGACAGGTGCGTACCGCGTTGCTGGGCAAGATGGATCGGCGTGGCTACAAGACGCTGCTGATCGCCTCGGCTCAGCCGGGCGCGGGTGCGTCCACGGTGGCGCACAACCTGGCGACGAGTTTGGCGTTCAACGGCCGGAAGGTTGTGCTGGTGGATACCAACTTCCGACGACCCACCCTCCATGAGTTTGTCGATGCGGACAACGACCGTGGGCTGGTGGATATCCTGCTCTACGACGCGACGCTTGACGACATGCTGCTCACGGTCAGCGACCCGGACCTGGCGGTGCTGCCGACCGGTCGTGCGGGGGACGCGGCGCCCGAGCTGCTCGACGGCGCCAAGTTCCGTTCACTGATGGCTGAGCTGGAGACGCGGTTCGATGTCGTGATTATCGACGCTCCGCCGGCGTTGCTCAGCTCCGAGTGTCAGGTGCTGTCTAAGCAGGTTGACGCGGTGGCCGCGGTGGTGCGTGCGGGGACGGACAAGCGTGGTATGATCGATCGCATGGCCGGGCAGTTTGCCGGGCAGCGTGCGGACATGCTGGGCATCGTGCTCAATGGCGTGCAGTCCAGCGCGGGCGGCTACTTCCGCTCGAGCTTCCGCGACTTCTACCGCTACCGTGAGAACGGCAACGGCCAGGCCAACGGGCGCGGCCGACGCGACTCGGTGGACCTGCCCAAGACCGCCGACGTCGAGTAAGTATCCATCGACAACGACCGGGCCAGATGATTCAGTATTAGCGCAAGGAAAGTCCCGTGACGGGTAAGGCGATTATCACCGGGGGAGCGGGCTTCATCGGCTCTCACCTGGCGACCCGCCTCAAGGCGGCCGGGCTTGAGTTGACGCTTATCGATAACCTCTCGACCGGGCGACGCTCGAACATCGAGCCATTGCTGGACGGCCGCTGCCGATTTATCGAGGCGGACGCCAGCGAGGCGGTGGCGGACGATGCGTTGTGGGACGGTGTCACTCAGGTCTATCACCTGGCGGCCGCGGTCGGCGTGCAGCGGGTCATCGACGACCCGGCGGCGATGGTCCACAACAACGTCGAGCAGACGGCGGCCGTCCTGGACGCGACCCGGCGAGCCGGCGCGTCGGTCCTGATCGCTTCATCCAGTGAGGTGTATGGCAAGTGCCCGGTGCTGCCGTTGCGTGAGGACATGGAACTGGTCTACGGGCCGACGACGGCGTCGCGGTGGTCGTATGGATTGACCAAAGCTATCGACGAACACCTGGCGATCGACATGCACCGCCGACACGGGCTGAAGGTCATCATCACCCGGCTTTTTAACACGATCGGGCCGCGTCAGGTCGGGCACTACGGGATGGTCGTGCCGCGATTCGTCGAGCGGGCGGTGGCGGGGGAGACGATCGACGTCTACGGCGACGGCACGCAGACACGCGCGTTCTGTGATGTCCGTGACGTGACCCGGGCGATGACGGAGCTGATGGCGAACAAGGACTGCTTCGGCCGGGTGTTCAACCTCGGCTCGGATCAGCGGATCACGATCAACGAACTGGCCGACCGGATCATTAAGCTGGCCGGCGGCTCGGCGGATAAACGGATGGTGTCCTACGAGTCGGTCTTCGGGCCGGACTTTGAAGACCCGGCGCACCGGCTGCCCGACACGACACGGATCAGCGAGGCGATCGGGTTCAAGCCCGAGATCGGCCTGGATAAGACGCTGTCCGAGTTGATCGAGCTAAGGCGTGAGCATGTGGCGGGGGTCGGTGCTTCGGCGGGGGGAGGTGAGGGGTGACCGCGTTACTGGCACAGGCGGCGGGGGGGACGGCCGAGGCAGACGCCGCTGCGGCCGAGGCTTTGGATGCGCTTGATCCGACGACGCTGACGCAGGTGATCGCGCCATACATGGGGGTGTTCTTTGTAGCCTTCTTTGTGGCGATTGTGGCGACGCCCCTGATGCGTATGCTAGCCATCCGCAACGGGATCGTGGACCTGCCGGACCTCAAACGCAAGAACCATATCGAGCCGGTGGCCTACCTCGG
>CBDUNP010000051.1:0-12828 GCA_965368605.1 uncultured bacterium
TCGATGTCCCCTACCGCAAGCGCCACTCCGGCAAAAGCAAGATCTCCGGCTCGCTGAACGGCAGCGCGAAGGCCGGGTCGAAGATCATCTCGACAATTTTTAACTTGTGGTGGGCGGAGCGCGCCCAGCGGGGCGAACGGGGCGAACGCTAAACTTCAAACCCCTTGGTGACATCTAAAACCTGTCGCATCTCAGGTTGAATCAGCCTAAATATCAGTTATAACTTAAAATTGATCTTTTGACGCGTGTCACGGCGCATAAAAAAGGACGCCTCTCGGCGTCCCTGTGTGTATCGTGATTTAAGTGATCGGATCAGGCTTCCTGGGCTTGCAGGAGGCGGACGGACTGTCGGCCGGCTAGGCCGGCGTCGATCTCGTGCCAATGGCCGATGGTGAGTTCGCCACGCTTCCAGCACAACAGGACGTCCCGGCCGTCGTGGATGGCGGGGAAGTCGACCAGCCCCAGCTCGAAGTCTTTAAGCTCGACGCCCACGGCATGCAGCTCGTCGACGAGCTCGCTGAGGCGGTCCATGGTGGTTTCGTATTCTTTCTCGGCCTGGGTGTCCGGGCCGCCTGGCTTCTCGGCACCACGGCGGAGCTCGATGATCCGGGCGTAGACCCGGGTGATGTCTTCAACCACGCGGGAAACGTAGGGCAGAGCGCTGTTCGCCTCGTCGACCGTGAAATACTTCTTCTCGGGATCAAGGGTCAGGGTGGTACTTACGGATGTGTTTTCAGTCGGCATGATTGATCCCGTCTGTCTTAATAAGAACTCGTTAACCCAAAACCCGATACGGCGTGCCTGAAAAACTCAGGCCGGTGCGGGTGGGTGCAGCGTTAAATCAGGCCGATTGAAGGGCTGTTCTAACGCGGGGCATCATCCCGCCCCCCAAGTATCGGCGCAAACGGGAGGCCGTATTCAAAAACCGAGGGGTGTCCGGGCGAAGTTCTGGGTTCGATAATCCGAAGGAATGTAAAGTGCCGCGCAGTTATTGCGGGCCGAATAAATCAGATCCCGCTGGCCAAATGCGATAAGCTCTTGCCGCGCAGACGGCAATAAAATCCGACGGCGTCCAGGACGAGGCTGAACAACAATGGGACGACGATCAGGGTAAAAAGGGTCGAAACGATGAGCCCGCCGACGACGACGCTGCCCAGACCTTTATAGAGTTCACTACCGGACCCTGGCATGAGCACCAGCGGCAGCATACCGCAGACGCTGGTGGCGGTGGTCATGAAGATCGGACGGATGCGCGAGCGGACGGACTCGCGGATCGCCTCGCGGGGCTGCATGGCTTCGGTGCTGTCGCCCTCCCCTTCGCCGACGCCACGCATGTAGTTCAGGGCCTGGTGGACGATGAGGATGGCGTTATTAACAACGATACCGATGAGGATGACGAACCCGAGCATGGTCAGGGTGTCCAGCTGCTGAGCTTCGTCGTAGAGGCGGACCAGCGCCAGGCCGAGGAACCCGCCGACGGTCGCCAGAGGGACGCTGAACATGATGACCAGTGGGTAGAGGTAGCTCTCAAAGAGGGCCGCCATCAGCAGGAAGGTCACAAGCAGGGCCAGGAACATCCGGCTGGTCAACAGGCTGATCAGGCTTTGGGTGTTCCAGCCGTGCCATTCGCCCAGCAGGGCCTGACGGACCTGGGTGAGTTTGTCAGCGGTGCCGGAGATCTTCACCGTGGTCTTGTCCGAGATGCGGTTCTGCTCCCGGAGCTGGTCGATGGTGGCCTGAGACTGGGTAGTCAACTGCTCCAGGGGCATCCCGGGAGGCGCGCTCAGCGACAGCGTGACGGCCCGCTGGTAGTCGATCCGACGGATCTGCTGGGGCGACATGGTCTGGACGATCTCGGCGACGTGGGAGAGCGGGACGATGCCGGTCTGCCCGTCGCTGTCGTGATAGGCCAAGGGGACCATCTCGATGGTGTCGGATTGCAGGGGCAAATCGGGGTGGCGGACGAGCAACAGATCGACGTTGTCGCCGTCCATGCGGTAGTCGCCGATCTCTAAACCGTCGACCAGCCCGCGGATCGCGCCGCCGAGGTCGCCGGCCTGAATCCCCAGGGCGCTGGCCTTGACGTAATCGACCTTGACGCGGGCCTCACGGCTGGATTTATCGAAGTTGCCCGGCGTAGGCTGGACGTTGCCGTATCCGTAAGCGCCTTGTAGTTCGCCCAGCAGAGCCGCGGCGTCGTCACGGATCTGGTTGAGGTCCTGCCCGACGATCTCGATGTCGATGGAGTTGCCGCCCATCATGTCGCTGCCGAACAATCCCTGCTGGAAGGCGAAGCCGATAGAAGAGGGGACGCCCGACCCAGCGGACATCAGCAGGCCCACGAGTGGGCTGACATTCTGGTCGTCGCCGCTGATCGCGCCGTAGAAGACGGAGCTATTAAAACTGACGAAGAAGAAGTTATCGATCGTGGGGACGTTCTCCACGGGCATGCCCGTGAACGGGTGGATGACCGGGGGCAGGCCCTGAAGGTCGTCGTAAGACTCGGCCTCCCAGTAGGGCTTGAGCCGGGCCTCCATGTGGTGGCCGATGTTGCTGTTCTGCTCGATGTTGTAACCGGGCGGAGTGAGCATGATGCCGAAGACCAGGTTCTTGTTGCCGGCCGGGAGGTAGCTGGTCGGGGGCATCAGCAGGTACGCGCCGGTGAGTGAGATGATGGTCATCACCGCGACGACGCCGATGCGTGTGGTGACGCCGGCGGCGTTGGGCACGGTCACGCCGTAGATGAGTCGTGCGTACCCGTCGGTGAGTTTCCCCAGCATCGTCGTCAGACCGAACAGGCTGCGGAGTCTGGATTTGATGGCCCCCTTGTCGTGTTCGTCGTCATGACGCCGAAGGAACCGCGCCGAGGCGGTGGGGATGACGGTGATGGAGACGACCAGCGACAGCAGCACGGCGGCGCAGATCGCGATCGCGATGTCACGGAACAACTGCCCGGCTTCTTCTTCCAACGTGATCACGGGGATGAAGACCGCGACGGTCGTCAGCGTCGAGGCGAGGATCGCGCCCCAGACCTCCTTGGCGGCGTCGTAGGCGGCGCTGCGCACGGGCTTATTCATCGAGAGGTGCCGGTCGATGTTTTCCAGCACAACGATCGCGGCGTCGACCACCATCCCGACGGCAAACGCCAGACCCGCGAGGCTGATCACGTTGAGGTTACGCCCGGCCGCGGTCATGACAACGAACGTCCCGATGATCGAGATCGGGATCGACAGCGCGACGACGATCGTCGGGCGCAGCGTGCGCAGGAACATCAGCAGCACGAGCCCGGCGAGGGTGCCGCCCAGCCAGAGGTTGTTCTGCACGAGGTTGATGGCCTGATCGATGTAGTTGGTCTCGTCGTAGACCTGACGCATGGTCAGCTTCGGGCCGATGGTCGGGAGGATCTGCTCGTTAACGATGTCGATCCGCTGACGGAGTTCCTCCATGACGGTCATCACGTTCGCGCCGGTCTCACGGAAGACGGGCATCGCTAGGCTGGTTGCGCCCTTGGAGCGCACGAACGATCGACGTTTCTCCAGCGTCTCGACCACGGTACCCAGGTCGCTGATGCGGACCTGCCCGGCTTCGGTGTCGGCGACGACGGTGTCCAACACGTCCTGGACGTTGTCGTACTGCCCGACGGTGCGGACACGGATGTCGAGACGGCCCTCGGGCAGGTCGCCGGCGGAGACGTTGATGTTTTCGCCCTGGATCGCGCTGCGCAGGGTGTTAAAGGTAATGCCGCGTTGAGCCAACTCACGCGGGTCGATCTGGATGTGGACCTCACGCTTGCGCCCGCCGTAGACGTTGACCTGCGTGACGCCTTCGATGGTTTCCAGGTAGGGCTTGACGCGGTCCTCGACCTGATCGCCGATGCCCTGAACATCAAAGCCGGGCTCGTCGCTGGAGATCAGCAGCCAGGCGATAGCCTTGGACGGGTCGGTATCACCGCTTGCGATCACGGGCTCATCGACATCGTCGGGGTAGTCGGAGACTTCGCGGAGCTTGTCGGAGACTTCCTGCCGGGCGCGGTTCATGTCGGTGCCGACGTAGAACTCCAGCTCGATGGAGCCTTGGCCGGTATTGGCGGTGGCGGTCATCTTGCTGAGGTTGGAGACGCTCTTGAGCGTGTCTTCCTGTTCCGGGATGACCTCGGTCTCGATCTCGGCGGGGCGTCACCCGCTCCCGTTGGTCTCGACCGTGAGCTTGGGCTGATCGACGTTGGGGGTGAGCTGGATCGGGATGGTCAGTAGCGCCAACAGCCCGAACAGCAGCAGCAGCAGCACGCCGACTGAGACCTTCACGGGGTTGGTAATAGCGAATCGGATGATGTCCATAGGGGGCGGCAGCCTGGGGAGGTTCAGGAAGGAGTCGCTGAGTGTTTTATTGCGCGCCGGGGTACGGATCGGCGTAGATCAGGGGTTGCGTGGGGAACAAGGTCTCGGCCCCTTCGACGATGACGGTCGTGCCGTCAGCCAGGAGCGAGCCTGCGGAGCCGATCGGTTCGACGATTGCGCGGTCGCCTTCACCAAACAGCACACGGACGGGGACGGACATGGCGGTAGGCATGGGGGGCGGGGCCTGGGACGCGGAACCATCCGGGACATCCGGGGTGTCCGGGGAAGAGCCTCCCGGGGATGCGGCTTGCGCGGGCATGCCGACCCAGACACTCTGGCCGGTCAGGCTGTACAGCACGGCGTCGCGGGGGACGGTGAGCATCGGGGAGGCCTCGCCGATGGGCAGCCAGACGGTGACACTCATGCCGGACTTGAGCCGGCCCTGCATGTCATCGAGTTTGATCTTGACGGGGAAGGTACGTGCGGCGTTGCCGCCGTCGGGGTTGATCGCGATGATCTCGCCACGCACGGGGAGGTTCAGGGGTTCGATCACGACCTCGGCGATGTCGCCAACCTTGATCGAGTCGATCAGGTGTTCGGGAACGTCAGCGACGGCGTCGATCTGGCCGTTGGAAATCACCTCGACGATTTCGTCGCCTGGCGCGACCCACTGGCCGGCCTCGGTGTGCTTGCGCGTCACGAACCCGTCAAACGGGGCAACCACGGTCACGCGCTCGAGCTCTTTCTTCACCCGGTCGCGGTTGGCGATCGCGGCGCTGAGCAAGGCCCGGTCGGACGAGACCCGGGCCCGCATGTCGTCGACTTCCTTAGGCTTGGCGGACTGGGCTTGCAAGAGTTGTTCGAGGTATTTCAGGTCCAGTTCGGATTGATCGAGCGTGGCCTGGGCGGCGGCGACGTCGGCCTGGGTGCGTGCCAGGTCCAGCTCGGCCCAGACGCCGTCGATCCTTGCCAACACGGTCTGGCCACCGATCACGGGGTCACCTTCACGGACGGGGACCTCGAGGATTTTGCCCTCGACCTCCGCCGCAACAGTTGCGAGACGGACCTCGCGGAGCCGGCCGACCACGGCCAGGCGCGGGCGGAGGGTGTCTAATTTCGCCTCAGCCACGCGCACGGTAGCGGGGGGTGGACCCATCGGGGGAGCTCCGCCGGGCGCGTCACCCGGCCCACCGGGCGCGCCACCGGCCCCGGCCATGGTCATCCAGAGGACCGCGGCCAGTCCTCCGGCAAAAAATGCCATGACCGAAACAATCATCGTGTAAGCGGGACGTTTTTCAGCCATCAGTGAGCCCAGGGGAGATTAAAGGTTGCGATTTCGTACACTGTACGATAGATTGCGAAGTGTAATCATCGTCCCAGCCCCGGTCAACCCCCGGCAACCCCCCGGTCAACACGCAGCGTTCAAGACCCTTAGATTAACCCTAAACTAACACCCTCATGGTCCCCACCCCCCCCACCACACGAAGCGGAAAGCCGGCGAGCAAGCGATGGCACCGCGCCGGGGGCGAGCAGCGGCGCGACCTGATCACGCAGACGGCGTTGAAGCTGCTGCACCAGAAGGGGCTGGAGGCGGTAACGATGCGGGCGGTCGCCGGGAAACTGGGGGTCGGGGCGATGACGCTCTACACCTACATCGAAGGTCAGCACGGCCTGCACCGGGAGATGGTCCGCACGGGTTTTCAGATGCTCAACCAGGGCTGCGCCGAGAACTCGACGCTCGACACGGACGAGGGCTGGCGCGGCGGCGCACGCAACTATCTTCGGTTCGCGATTGAGAACCCGAACCTCTACAAGCTGATGTTCGACCACTTCATGTGCGAGGAAGATAAAGACCTGATGCACGGGGGTTTCCAGCACCTGTTTGATAAGGTCAAGGGCCGGCTGTCGTGCGAGGGGTATGAGGGGGAGAACCTCGATCGCGAGAGCCGTGCGCGGGCCGGGCGGTTCTGGATCGCGTTGCACGGGTTGGCGATGCTGGCGATCGCGGGGAGGCTGGTCGTGCTGGAAGGCGGGCTCGATGAATTGATCGACGATCTGCTGCTGCACGTCGCACCGGATCAGGCGTAGGCGTCACGGCAAGACGGATCACATCCACAAGACACTCAACCCAACCGCGACGAGGTTCAGCGCGACGTGCCCGGCGATAGCGGCCTCGATCCCCCGACGACGCGCCAGCTCTCCGAAGATCAGGCCGATGAGAAAGATCTGCGTGCATTTGACGAACGGCATGTCCGTATTGGGAACATGCAGCAGGGACCAGAGTATGGAAACCACGACGATCGATAGGGCCATGGCGATCCGATTGTGCTTGCTGATGCGGAAGAAAAACCCCAGCATCAGGCCGCGGAACGTCAGCTCTTCGGTGATCGCCGGGCCCAGCACGGCCAACGAAAAGATCAGGATCGACATCGGCCAGGCCAGGTCTTCGACGCCCTGAAACATGAACATCGATTCATCGAGCAGCGGCCCAACCCCCGTGCCCAGCCAGACCATCACCGCGACACTGATCACAGCCGAAACGGTTCCCAACACGACACCGAGCCAGATGCCCGGCCAGGCGCGCGGGTCGCGGCGCATCAACAAGACGTATCCCGGGAGCCCGGCCCGGTCCCACTCACCGACACCGGCGGCAAAAACCAGGACGTACCAGGCCGACTTCACCAGGAGCACGCCGAGGATGAAGATGGCCATCACGGTGTAGACCACGGGCAGCGACAGGTGCGCCGCGCCGCCCCCCTGAGCTATGACCTGCTTCTCGATATCCATCACGAACAGGGTCGAGACGACCGACGCGCTCATGATGATCAGCAGCACCACGGCGACCGCTGTCCCCACGCGCCAGCTCCGTTTGATCGCTTCGCCGTTGAAGCAGATGACGACGATCGAGAACACAAAGATCACGATCAACAGCAGGAACATGGCCAGCAGAACCAGTATCTGCACCGCGTCCATCTGATCGAACGGGTTAGGCGGTGAGCCGGCCTGGGCAATGGCTTGTAACAATGATATTCCCCGCAAGGAAAGAAGAAAGATCACGTCACGCTAATCAACGAAAACAAACGAACTGAGACAAAAAAACACCGCAGGGCGATTAAACCCTGCGGTGGTCATGATACCTTAATTCCAAGGATTGCCGTGTTATGGCTGGCGTTTGTAGATGATTTCCATGGCCTTGGTTTCTTCACCACCCCCCTCGGGGGTCTTGAAGCCCAGGAGTTTCAGTTCGTCGGTGCTGACGACGGTCAGCGTCATCCGCATCTGACAGGGGCCTTCCATGGGGCAGTCGAAGCTGTTGTTCAGCGTCAGTGTCTGGGTGCTGTCATCGAACGAGCCGGAGGCGTTGATGATGGCGGTAGACATGGTGTCGGTCCAGATGCTGACGTACTCGCCCTTGGCGTTGTCGTAGCCGGTGAGGCCCAGCCCCTTGAACTCTTGGGGCTCCATGCCAGGCATGGCGACGGTGCTGTTGACTTTCTCGATGAGGAACCGGCCGTCGAGGATCCACTTGACCTTGCTGGTGCCGGTGCTGGTCTCCGGGGGCGCGCCGGGGGTCATCCAGAAGTGTGTGGTGATATCCCAGTCGCCTGCGAAGACGTCGAGCTTGCTGTGGTGTTCGCCGGGGCTGACGGTGGCCATCCATTCGGCCATGGCGGCCATCGGGTCGGCGGCGTCGGCAGGTTCATCCGTGGCGGCCTGCTTGTCGGCGGGCTGCGTCGAGGCGGCGTTTTGAGTGGAAGCGGTGCCCTGGGTTGCGGCGACTTCCTTAACGGCCGCAGCTTCTTCTTTAATCCCCAGCTCTTTGCTGATCTCCTGGACGGTGTCCACAGCCTCTTCGACCGAATCGGCGGCGGCCTCGACGGTCGAAGCGGCCGCTTCGGCAGAGGCCGAGGCGGAGGCGGCTTCATCTGCGTATACCGGCGAGACGATCATTGCCGTCGCGATGATCCACGAGGTGGCTGTTAATGTGATTTGGTTCTTCATTCCCTGACCTTTCTGATGTTATGGTTGATGCACGTTGACAACCCCCACCTTGGCGGCTGACTGCAACGTCTTCAACAGCATTGTCTAACTGCTCAACCCCCGGACTTCTCCGAATCCCCCCGGATACCCCCCCGGATATCCTCGGGGTTCCCCGGAACTCCCCCAACAGTTTCCGAAATCTATCCGATCGTGACCCAGGCTGTCGAGTCAGTCGGCGTATTCCCAGATGTCGATGGTGAGGCGTTGGGCCCCCCACCGCAGGGCGATGTCGTGGGTGGGGTATAAGAGGTCTAAGCGGTTGCCCTTGATTTTGCCGCCGCGGTCCAGGACGGGGACGGGGCGTCCGCCGTTGTAGCCGGGGATGCTGACCAGCGAGCCGAAGGGCAGGACGTCGGTGTCGGCGGCGACGAGTTTCATGCCGTTGGTCCAGACGCTGTAGCCCGAGGCGGTGAAGCCGTCGGCCCACTTGCCGCAGGATTTTTCGTCGGGGCTGTAGGCGGTGGTCAGCATGGACATCTGCTGGACACGGCGGATCGGTCGGCCATTAAACATCGGGCGGTCGTCAGAGTCCGACAGTTCGGCGTCGACGACGACGGGCTTCGGGTTGATCACCTGGTCCACGGCGTCGCGCGCTTCTTTTGCGGGGAGCTTGGGGTTCAGCGCGTTGACGTTCATCAGCGACAGGCCCGAGGCCTGGCCGGCGTGAGCGCTCGCGTTGGTTCCGGGACGGAGGGTGGCCAGCAGCATCAACGCCAGCACAAGCACGGCAAACAGCGCCACCTCGCCTAAGCCAAGCGGTCGTCTGCGTCGTGAGTCGTAACGGCTTCTTTGCATGGGTTCCCTGAGCAGCTGCCTGCCTGATACCGGGCGAGGCTCAAAACAAATGAGTCCAGCGGACAGGCGGTCGATCAATAATGGAGGGCTATATAATACCGAGGGCAGGGACCGGTAACAAAGCTAAAACGGGTCTTTTTTAAGTTTTCCGGTGCCGGCACCCGATAAGATTGGGTTACTTCTTGGCCTTAACCGACTTACCGGCTTTTGCGGCCGCAGACTTGCCGGCCGTTCGGGGGTCCGAGACGGGCTTGTCGGCCTTGGTCTTGGGCCGGGACAGCCACAGCAGCCGGTCCGAGGCGTGCCAGACCCCCTTGCCGGACGCCTGATACATCGGTCTGACCTCGACAAATAAGGCCCCCTCGTCGTCCACGATGTCTTTGACTTTGCCGGTGGTTCCGCCGCCGACGGTGGTCACGGTATCGCCTCGCAGCAGGTCTCGGCCGTTGAGGTCGGGTGCGTTGTCGATTTTGAGCATGTCAGAGGGGCCCTCAATCAGATATGAGTCGGATTCGTGCGTGAATGGAATCCTAGGCGCGCAACCGCCCCACTTCTACCCCTGTTCAGAGGCTTTTTGCGGTTTTTCGCCTCGTCGGGCGTATAATCTGCCAGAATAAACACGACCTTTCCTCAGGATGGGAGCCCAGGGTGGACAGTCACTATCAGGCTCGCTGGTGGCATCGGGACGCGGAATCGGGCAAGGTGGTCTGCACGCTGTGCCCCCGGGAATGTCATATCCCGGAAGGTGGCCGGGGGTTTTGTTTTGTGCGTGCGAATGTGGAAGGCGAGCTGCATCTGACGACGTATGGGCGGAGCAGCGGGTTCTGCATTGATCCGATCGAGAAGAAGCCGTTGGCGCACTTTTTGCCGGGCACGTCGGTGCTGTCGCTGGGGACGGCGGGGTGCAATCTCGGGTGCAAGTTCTGTCAGAACTGGGACATCTCCAAGAGCCGGGCGATGGACACGCTCAGCGCCGACGCGACGCCCAAGGCGATTGTGGAGGCGGCGAAACAAGCCGGCTGCCGGAGCATCGCGTTTACATACAACGACCCGGTGATCTGGGCGGAGTACGCGATCGACATCGCCAAGCAAGCCCGGGCGGCGGGCGTCAAGACCGTGGCGGTGACGGCAGGGTACATCAGCCCCGAAGCACGCGGCGCTTTCTTCGAGCACATCGACGCGGCCAACGTCGACCTGAAAGCCTTCAGTGAAACCTTCTACCGCAAGCTGACGCAGACAAGGCTCGCGCCCGTGCTGGACACGCTTGAATACCTCAAGCGTGAAACGGAAGTCTGGCTGGAGATCACGACGCTGGTCATCCCTGGGGAGAACGACTCAGAGGACGAGCTGCGTGCGATGGCGGACTGGGTGGTTGAGCATCTTGGGCCGGATGTCCCGCTGCACTTCTCGGCGTTCCACCCGGACTTTAAGATGATGGAGACGCCCAGGACACCGCACGAGACGCTGATCAACGCCCGGCAGATCGCGATGGATGCCGGGCTGCGATACGTCTACGTCGGGAACGTCACGGACGTCCGGCGGGAGAGCACCTGGTGCCCCGGGTGCGGCGGGCTGTTGATCGAACGAGACCGGTACGAGCTTGGGCGGTACGGCCTGGATGGAAACCGGTGCCGGGCGTGTGGCTATTTGCTGCCCGGGTCTTACGAGGCGGAGCCGGGTTCGTGGGGGCGTAGACGTGTCCCTTTGACGATCGGCCGATAATAACCGGCCTGATCCACACAAAAGTACGAAAAAACGCTGTATTTTCCGGGTCTCCCGCTTGTCTTTCTCCATTACCCGGGCATGATTAAGTACCGGGACCACAAATGACTATCATGCCGCCCGAACCGCTGGCCGTCAGCACGGGGCGGTGTCACCCGGCGGGGAGCGAGGCAAGCATACTCGCCATAAGTAGATATGAAGTTCAATCGTTCGCATCGACATCCCGCGCGGCACAAGGCCGATCCGCAGCCGAACGCAGGACTCCAACACCTGGAGCCCCGGCAGTTGCTGTCCGGGTCGCTGAGCGCGGAGTTTGTGTGGGTAGACAACACCTCGGAGCTGACCGGCTACACAACGGCCGACCTCCAAGTCACCACCACGAGCGACTGGACCGGTGCGGCGCTGCTGCTGGAACTGACCCAGGGATCGATCTATCAGGACGGTGCCGGGGGCAACACGCAGCCCAGCTCGGGGCTGATCAACGCGGTCCCGTCTGTCGAGTTCGACACCTACGTTGCGGCGAATGACAACTCGGTGATCGTCGCGGGCGGGGCGGGCGATGTCGGCGGCAACGGCCTGCAGTTCGACACCAGCGAGCTGGATATCACCTGGGTCGATACGGCGACGAACGACACCGGGACGATCAACATCGGGCGGATCAGCCTGAGCGACGACGCGGTCGGGACGTGGTCGTTGCAGTTGATTAATGCGGATGGGGACATCTATACGATGACCAACGTCGCGTTTACCGATGGTGAACTCGCGCAGCCCCCCGCGCCGGCGTTGGTGGATGGGGACTTCAACGAGGACGGCAAGGCCGACATCCTCTGGCATAACACACGCAACGGACGCAACAACCTCTGGCAGATGGACGGCACGAGCTTCGCCTTGGATGTCGCGGTCAAACGACTTAAAAACTCCGACTGGAAGATGGTCGGCACGGCTGACTTCACCGGCGACGACCGCTCAGACATCCTCTGGCACAACACCAGAGACGGGCGCAACACCGTCTGGGAGATGAACGGCACAGACTTCACCCAGGCCATCGCCATCAAGAAGCTGGGCAACCTGGACTGGCAACTCGGCGGCATCGGTGACTTCACCGGCGACGGCAAAGACGACCTCTTCTGGCACAACACCAAGGACGGCCGAAACACCGTCTGGGAGATGGACGGCACGAGCTTCCAGAGCGGCGTGGCGCTGATGACGCTTGGGAATCTTAAGTGGCAGGCCGCCGCGGTCGGAGACATGACCGGTGACGGCAAGGCGGACATCCTCTGGCGTCACAGCAAGAACGGACGCAACACGCTCTGGGAGATGGACGGGTCGACGTTCCAGAACGCGGTCCCGATGAAGCGCTTGAAGAACCTGAACTGGCAGATCGCCGGGCTCGCCGACTACACCGGCGACGGCAAGAAAGACATCCTCTGGCGAAAGACGGATAACGGGGCGAACACGGTCTGGCAGATGGACAACACGACCTTCCAGACCGGGATATCCATCCTGAGCGAGCCGGACCTGGACAAACAGCCCGCAAGCCCCCTGCTTGGCTTGTGGGAAGGCTGATCCACTGTAAACGTACACCTGATCGATAAGCCTTGGCAGGCATGCGTATGCAATCTTCCGGCAGAGCCTCGACAAACCCAGCCCCATCTTGTCTGACCGCCAAAGCACTTTACTCAACCGGTCATTCCAGCTAAGCCAGCCTAACTCAGGCCAAGCCCGGCCCAGCAGCTAATGCGTCCTCTCTGATGCGTTCACAATAATTTAGCCTTTAGCCTAAATGCTAAATTTTGGCCGCGAGGTGTGGGGTGGGTTGCGGCTGGAGGTGGTTTGGGTGATGTCAATAAGTCCAGGTGGGAGTTAGTTGAGGCGGTAAAACGCTCGGCTTGATATCTTTGGCTGGATACGGGATAACACCGTCCCAAGACGT
>CBDUNP010000052.1:0-12384 GCA_965368605.1 uncultured bacterium
TCGGGGGTCGGCGTTGAGCCTGAGTTTGCTTCTGTATTCTTAGCGTCGCTCGCCACGTCGGAGGACGGCGTCGGGACAAGCGGGGCCGATTCCTTGCGGGGTTCCAGCAGGCGGCTCCAATCAAAGTACGTCGGCTGGTTGGCGGGTCGGCTCTTGACGTCCAGGGTTTCTGTTGAAGCACGGTCGGCGGCGGCTTCTTCGGTTTTTTCCTCCTGCTCGACGGGCTGCTGATCCACCTCGCGGCGGCGGGCGGTCTTGTCGATGGGGCTGCCAGCCAGGCCGCGGACGATCGGGGATCGGCGGGTGCGTTCCGTGGTCGAGTCGTCCGGCTCACGCTGGAACCAGCCGGACTCGGTATCGACCAGTCGGTTGGCGACCGCCTTGGGGGCCTCGTCTTTTTCTTCAACTTCGCCGACTTCCTCAGCAGGCTTGCCGGCCGTGGCGCCTGTCACCCGGCCATCGGCCGCAGCGGAACCGGTCCCGGCGGATACCGCAACGGACTCGGTTGCGATCAGCTCGGCGTGCTGACCCTGCGTGCGGTTCAGGTAGCTCAGCAGGCTGGGCACCTGGTCCTGGTCGATCAGGACGTAGTAGCTGTCGGCGGCGACTGCCTTCGTCCGTGCTTCGGTTTCGTTTCGCGACGAACCGAGCAGGGCACGTTCGTTATTAGCGTTACTGGCATCGGCGGTCTTGCGGCCGGGGCCGCCGGTCAGGCTGTTAAACGCGCCACCGATGCCGCCCCGCCGACCTTCGGACCCATTCGCCAAAGACGCAACCGGCTCCGATTCGACGACCCGGGCGCTGTTGGCCAGCGCCCAGTCGCGGATATCCCGGCGGGCCTGCGTGGGGCTCGACGAGTTGACCACAAGCTGCGTCGGGACATCGCCGAGGTTGGTCCCGTAGCCCGCGAAGGCGTCGCCCAGGACCCGGCCCTTAAAGCGGTCGGCGTCCGACTCGTCGGCCGCTTCGGCCTCGGCAAACATCACTTCGGGCTTCGCCTGCCGTGACAGCGCGGATTCGTCGGCCACGTTGTCTCGCAAAGCGGTGTCAGCGAAGGCTAATGCATCGTCCGTGTCCGCCTTTTCCAGCGCGACCGGGGAATCCGAGGAGGACTCGGCGGTAACGAGGGACTTGGGGGATTCTGAGGGTTCAGATGTATCCGGGGTGCTCGCAGCCAGAGCATCGACGGCATCGTCGTGACGGCCAGCGAGTGTTTCCTCGTTGTCGCGCTTATCGCCCAGCCGGCTGCCTTCCACAAGCGGCCCAGGGGTGTCGGCTTCGGCGGCCTCGGAAACCCCGTAAGCCCCGGAAGTATCGACTCGGCCGTCGGCCAAGCCTGACTTCAATGCGCCATCCGCCGGGGGAGTCTTGATCGACTCGCCGGAGTCTTTGGTGAGCTTGCGGCCAAGCGCGCGTGCGCCGGCCTTGTCGTAGACGCTGTCTTCATCGAGCAGCGCGACCCCATCGCCAACATCGGGGACGGATGTATCGGTTGCGTCGGATGAGTTCTGCGCGACATGCGTGCCGTGGTTGATCAGGCCCGGCGGGATCAGTGTCTGGAAGACCAGGCCGAAGCTGAGGATTAGTACGGCGGCGATCGAGCCATACGCCAGCGTCCGCCGGAAGGTCCACCGGCTGGTGGGCATGGTCATCGGCAGCGGCTCGGGGGCGACGGGGTCACCCAGCAGCGCGGAGCGTTCGTGGGACTGGATCACCTGGTCGATCAGCCCGACCGGGGCGCGTGACATGCCGAGGCTGCGCAGGGCCTGGCGGTCCAGCTTCATCTGCGAGACGAGTTGGCGCAGCTCGTGGTCTTCGGCGAGGACGCCCTCGAAAGCGGCGCGCTGGTCGTCGCTGAGTTCGCCCTCGACGTAGCCGAGTATGGTTTCCTGGTCATATCGTTCAGTCATGTTCCACCTCCGGCGGAGCCCGTAGGCCGACCACCGATACCTGCCCCCCCGGATGCCCCCCCTACGATCCCCCCATCCGAACAGAGCCGGTCCATCTCATTGCGTAGCGCAAGCCGGGCTCTGAACAGCCGGCTCTTGACCGTGCCAACCGGGACGTCCAGGGTCTGGCCGATCGTGGCGTAGTCCTGCTGCTCGATGTCCCGCAGGACGAGCACCGCCCGGAAGTCGTCGTCGAGATTGGCCATGGCCTGATGGAGCCTGTTAAGCATCTCACTATCTTCGACGCACTGGTCGGGCCCGGGTTCGCGCTGATCCTGGATCTGGTGGCGGAGTGCGGTTGCCTGATCGTCAGGACCGTTATCGGCACCGTAATTCTGGTCAATGCTGACGGTCCGGCGGACCCGGCGTCGGCGGAGGTGAGAAATGGACTGATTCATGGCGATCCGGGTCATCCAGGTGCCCAGGCCCGACTCGCCTCGGAACTTGCCGATGCCCTGGATGATCTTGACCAGCACGTCCTGGCAGACCTCGGCCGCGTCGTCGCGGTTGCTGACCATCCGCAGGCAGACGTTGTACAGCCGGTCCTGATAGGCGACGAGCAGCTCGCCCAGGGCCTGCTGATCGCCACGTTTGGCTTTGGCGAGTATGGCCTGTTCGGACGTGGGGGGCATACAAAAAGTTCCGGTCTCGATCGCGTGTGTCGCCCCCGCTTACGTCGGCGGCTATGGGGTGTTACGTCCCGACGACAACTCGGGTTCCGGCGGGGTCGGGGTTCATACCCCCTTACTATAAGGTATCGAACACGACTGTGGCCGGGGCTTGCTTTGAGGGATATCCAATAGCTTGCCGGGGGGCAATTTCGGGGAGTGATTCCGGGGGGGCGTCGCTGTGTGTCGGGGAAGTGTGTACTATGGCTTGGCCGTCGCAGGCGGTCAAACACCCTAAATTGAGAGCGCAGATGGACCCCGACCAAAGTTATGTCTCCCCGTTATCCACCCGCAACGCCTCGCCGCGGATGCAGGCCGTCTGGAGCCCGCGCAAACGCTTCGGGACCTGGCGTCGGCTCTGGCTGGCGCTGGCCGAGGCTGAAAAAGAGCTTGGGCTTGAGATCTCCGATCAACAGATCAAAGAACTCCGGGGCAACCTGGACGACATCGACTACGACGCAGCCGCCGGCTACGAAAAGAAGCTGCGACACGACGTGATGGCCCACGTCCACGCCCTGGGCGACGTGGCCCCCACCGCCCGGCCGATCATCCACCTGGGCGCGACCAGCCAGTTCGTCAACTGCAACACCGAATTGATCCAGATACGCGACGCCCTGACCATCGTCGCCGAAAAACTCGCCGCGGCGATCGATCGGCTGGCGGTCTTCGCAGATCAATACAAGAATCTGCCGACCCTCGGATTCACCCACTTCCAGCCCGCCCAGCCCACGACCGTCGGCAAACGCGCGACGCTCTGGGCCCAGGAGCTGGCGATCGGCCTGGAAGAGATCGAGCATCGGCTGGATTCGCTGCGCTTCCGAGGCGTCAAAGGCACAACCGGGACACAGGCCTCGTTCCTCGCGCTCTTCGGCGGCAACACCCCCGAGTCGCATGACAAGGTTGATCAGCTCGATCGGCTGGTCACCCAGAAGATGGGCTGGGACCCGGACAAGCGCTACGCTGTGACCGGGCAGACCTACCCGCGCGTCGTGGATGGGCTGGTCGTGTCGAGCCTGGCGTCGGTCGCTGCGGCGGCCCACAAGTTCGCCACCGACATCCGCCTGCTCGCCAACCGCAAAGAGATCGAGGAGCCCTTCGGCAAGAACCAGATCGGCTCCTCCGCGATGGCGTACAAGCGCAACCCGATGCGCTGCGAGCGCATCTGCGGCCTCAGCCGGTTCGTGATCGGGATGACCCAGACGCCCTTCGTCACCGCCGCCGAGCAGTGGCTCGAACGGACGCTCGACGACTCAAGCGTCCGCCGGCTGACACTGCCCGAGCCTTTCCTGGCACTGGATGGGGCGCTGGATATCCTGATCAACGTCACGTCCGGCCTGGTCGTCTACGAAAACACCGTCGCCGCCAACCTCGCCGCCGAGCTGCCTTTCATGGCCAGCGAAAACATCATGATGGCCGCCGTCCAGCAAGGCGGCGACCGTCAGGAACTGCACGAAGTCATCCGCACCCACAGCCAGGCCGCCGCCCAGCGCGTGAAGTCCGAAGGCGCCGCGAACGACCTATTAGATCGCCTGCGCGGCGAACCGGCGTTCAAAGATGTCGACCTCGACGCCGCACTGGAACCCAGCCAATTCGTCGGCCGCGCCCCGCAGCAGGTCGATGCGTTTATCGAACAGGTCGTCAGGCCGATCCGGCAGCGGTACGCCGCGGCGATTGCTTACGACCCGACACTGAACGTATAGGACGACTCACCCCGCCGAGCCATTTCCACCCTCAACCACTTCTTTAATGTGGTTCAACACCCGCAGGTGGATGCGGTGGATGATCTCGTCGGCGAGGAATCCCCAATACGCATTAGGCCAGAGGTCCTGGGTGTACCAGGTCGTGCCCTGAAGCTCGACCCAACCGTCCTGTGCGGGGATCAACTTGAATTGACCGCGTGTGGACTCAAAAATGCCGTGCAGGTGAGGGGTATCGATCGGGCCATAAAACGACCACTCGCGCATCGGCAGCGGGTTCTCCACCACATCGAAGGCGAGTAGATTCGGCTCGTCCCAAACAGTAATCGGCTCGACGAAATCGCCGGTACTAAAACTGCACCGGCGTATCGCCCCCACACCTTGCCCCTCTAATTCCGCGGACACTGGATACGCGATCCCCCAACGGAAAACGCCGTCGGGCTCCGTTGTAATGTCAGGGAACCTTACAACCGTATCCCACACCTGCTGTTGATCCGCGCGAATCAAGACCGAGGTGGTCACCGCTCTAAGCGGCAGTTCGGGCTTAAGACTGGGTTCCGCGATCAGCCCCATACACCAGACGGGAAGAATGGCGATGCACAACATACCACGGGTTCGTTTGGACCTGACGCTGTGCGCCACCGCAAAGCCAATCACACCGCCAACGACCGTCATCGGCAGCACCAACGGCAGCGCCATGATTACACAGATTATCCCTTCAAGGCCACCCAGCAGAAGTAAAGAACAAGCCAGTAGGCCTGTCAATATAGAGATACCTATTGCGTCCGGCGCAGTGATCTTTCGACCGATGCTATATATCAACGTCGCCACAAATCCCGCCACCATGGGCAGCATTAAAAATAAGGCGAATCCGTAATCTTCCATCATATGCACTGAAAGTGCCGTACCCAACACAGCAACGACTCCCCCCAGACAAGCAGAGATGACCAGAGAAAGAAAAGACGCTGCCCACTTATTCATCTGATTAAACGCCCCGTAAACATTGAACTATCCACCCCGGATTAAGACATCACGAATCATGTTGTCGATCTGGCTGACGCGGACGACGATCCAACACTCTTCCCCGCCGCCGTGATATCCAGCATCCGTTGCAGCGCCACCAGGGCCCACTTGCGGGCTTCCGGATGAACCTGAATACGGTTGACGGGTTTGCCGGCGACGATGTTGTCCAGCACCCAGAGCAGCTGGGGCATGTTGATGCGGTACATCGTGGTGCACAGGCACTGGCAGTCCGAGAGCATGCGGACGTGGACGCCGCGCTCTTTGGCTTTCTGCGCCAAGCGATTCACAAGGTGGACCTCCGTGCCGACCGCCCAGTGGGTGCCGGGCTCGGCCTGTTCGATCGCCTCGATGATGCGCTCGGTCGAGCCGGTGGAGTCGGCCTTCTGACAGACCTCGTAACGGCACTCCGGGTGGGTGATGACGTGGATGTCCGGCTGCTCGGCGCGGGCCTGGTCGACGTGCTCGGGGCGGAAGAGCATGTGTACGGAGCAGTGGCCCTTCCAGAGGATGTACCCGGCGTTGAGGATCGTGTCTTCGTCGTTGCCGCCGAGGGCTTCGGGGTCGCGCGGGTCCCAGACGCAGGTGCCTGTGGTGACGTCGCAGCCCATCTGTGCCGCGGTGTTTCGGCCGAGGTGTTGATCGGGCAGGAAAAGAATCTTGACCTGCTCACCTTCTTCAAGCGGTGTGTCGCCGCCGGCGAGCGCCCAGCGGTAGACCTTGTCGCAGTTGCTGGACGTACAGACCGCCCCGCCGTGTTCGCCGCAGAAGGCTTTGATCGCGGCGGTCGAGTTCATGTAGCAGATCGGGATGACCCGGCACTTCACGCCGTGCGTCGCGAAGAGTTCTTCGAGTTGTTCCCAGGCGTCAACCGTCTGATCGTAATCCGCCATGTCGGCCATCGAGCAGCCGGCGCCTAGGTCCGGCAAGATCACCTGCACGCCTTCATCGGTCAGGATGTCGGCCGTCTCGGCCATGAAGTGCACACCGGCGAAGACGACGTACTTCGCGTCGTTGGCCTTGACCTGCTCGGCGGCGAGCTGGCTGAGCTTGAAACTGTCCCCGGTGAAGTCGGCGAACCGGATCACGTCGTCCTGCTGGTAATGGTGCCCGAGGATGACCAGGTCGTGGCCCAGCTCCGCCCGGCGCGCCGAGATCGCGGCGGCGAGCTCGTCGTCAGACATCTGGCTGTATCGGTCGGGTAGGGTTGGCTGCCAAAGCTGCATAGTGCTTGTTCTCGATTCCTGATGAAGACCCCATTATAGCTCCGACAGGATCAAAAATCTGATCGGCCGGGTCACAAAATATGCGTCTTTTGGAGAGCCATCACGTCTATAAGGGTGAAACGGCCCGGTAAGGCCGACAAAAACCCTCAACCAAGGAGACCATTCATGGACCAGAAACAAGAAGCCGTCAATACCCCGGCCTGCCCCTGTGGCTGCGACGAGTCCGGCGGATGCACCTGCCCACCGGGCTGCTGCCCCGAGGGTTGCTGCGGGTAACTTCACAAGCCCGAACGAACACCAGGGAAATCAGGCCCGACACGCCCTAACATATTGGGTGTGTCGGGCTTGACCATGGGATGTACAGATGAACCAATCAGAGAACACCCCTGACGCCGGCGAGGTCTGGTCGCGATTCGGTGACGACCTGCGTGCGTTTATCCTCAAGCGTGTGCACAACGCCGACGACGCGGACGACGTGCTGCAGGATGTCTTTGTGCGTATCCACCGGGGATTGCCCGCGCTCGTGGACGGACGCAAGCTGCTGCCGTGGGTTTATCGCATCACACGAAACGCGATCACGGACCTCTATCGGCAGCGAGATCAGCCGGCCTCGCTTGAGCATGAACCCGCCACCGGAGCCCCGCCCGATGACTCACAGGCACGCCGACAGGTCGGCCGATGTCTTAGTCGGCTGTTGTTAGAACTGCCGGAGAAGGACCGTGAAGCGTTGGAGCAGATCGAGGTCAACGATATGCCCCAGAACGAATACGCCAAGACCTCCGGCCTGTCGATCTCCGGGGCCAAGTCACGCATCCAGCGGGCGCGTCAACGCCTCAAGCAGGAGCTGATGAGTTGTTGCGCGTTCCAACTCGACCGGTTCGGCAAGCCCACGGACGGAGATACCTCGCCGTACTGCCGGAGAGATTGTGGCTGCATGGACGATCCGACGTAGTTGCTCAGGCAACGCCAATAACATGTGCGGCAAGCCGGCCCCGCCTCTCCCCGCGGCAGACGGGGCCAGACCCTACGCTTCGCCCACCGGCTCAAAGAGAGCAACACACCGTGAACCTACCCCGTCCCGCTGAGTTTGCGGACGGTGTGGTCGAAGTTTTTGACCATCGCCTGGAGCATGCCGTAGACCGCGGCGATGTAGGCGGTGGTGGCGATCAGGGCGGCGATGACCAGGGAGACCCGGCCGCTAATCGGGTCTTCGGTGAAGTTCTCGATGCTGTCCCAGGGGTTGACGATCATCATCAGGTTCGTCGTCGGGCTCAGGCCGTTCAGCACCGGGCCGACGTAGGCGATGTTGCTGGCGGCGTTGGCACCGCACATACCCATAACCAGAGCGACCGCCCCGACGATCAGGACAGAACTGACCACGGCGCTGAGCACGCCCTTGGCCTTGACCGATCGCTGCATCCCGATCATCACACACAACGCGATGAACGGGATCAGCATCAGCGCCAGCGAGACCGACGCCTCGGGCAGCATCAGCAGCGGCTGGCGTACCAGCGGCGCCCCCATCGGGTCGATCGTCGCGGCGCGGAACGTCGCCTCCGGCCAGCCCAGGCTGTAGCCGACCAGCGCGTAGGCGCTGACCATCGCGACGGTCAGGATCGGCACGGCCAACATTAATGAAAGAAAACTCACCAGCCCGCGCAGCTTGCCCCAGACGTACTGCCGGGGCGTGGTCGGCGTGGTCAAAAGCAAATCCAGCGTCCCGTCCTCGCGTTCCCGGCTGACACAACCGGCGCTCATATACAACGCGACCAGCGTGACGATCGTGACCTCCAGCAGCAGCAGCGCAAACAGCACACGCAGGAAGACTTCGGCCGACGTCGACCCGGGCAGCTTCGGGAGCATGTCGATGTGATAAAGAAAGATCATCGCCGCCCCGATCAGCAGGCCAAGCACCAGGAAACTCATGCGTGCGAGAAACCCGGACACGCCTCGGCCGCGCGTCGCGGCTTCGCGCCAGGCGATCGGGTTGGCCCAGACCTCCCGTGCCGGCCGACGCTTCTCGCCCCCGGTGTCCTGGGACATCCGAAGCTGCGACTTCGCCCAGCGGACGATCGGCCACTCCCCCTGACCGACGCTCCGCAACACGAACGCGCAGAACACGATCTGAATAAAACTCAGCAGCCCGCAGATCGTCACAAACGCGGCGAAAGGTTTCGCGAGATAGAAACGGACCAGCCCAGAATAGTTGGTCAGCGTCTCCGGCGCCGGTGGGCCGTAGTTGGCGCTATTGATCGAGGCTTCCATGACCAGCAGCGGGTGCAGCCCGGTCAGCCAGGTCGTCGTGCCCGGGGCCCCGAGCTGACGCAGCAACGTCCGGTCCAACAGGTAGGCCCCGACCAGGTAGGCCGCCACCGTAATCACAAAACTGAACACCACCTTACGCCCCCCGGCCCGCATCGCCGACAGCGTCACCGCGACCGATCCGACGAACAACGCGGTAAACGCGGCGACCGAAAAACTCACCAGCACCGACCGGACGGGCACCCCGCCGAAGATCAGCAGGACCGCGTACAACGGCAGACCACTGAGCAGCAGCGCCAGGATGAAAAACAGTCGGCCGAACAGCGACCCCAGCACGATCTGCAGGTTCGACAGCGGCGTGGTCAATAAGATGTTGTATGTCTGCCCGGCCCGCTCCTCCCCGATCGCCCCAGCCATGAAAAGCGGCGACAGCAAACAGACCAGCACGACCTGCCCGTAGCTGATGATCGCGAAGACCCACGTCCCGCTCTTGGCAAGCGACGTCAGGCTGACCTCCCCGCCCATCACGCTCCCGGCACTCATCAGCCCGATGAGCATCAGCAGGATCAGCGCCCCGAGATACCCCAGCCGGACCCAAAGGTGCCGATTCTGCCGGGACCCGCCCTGCACGATCCGGACCACCATCGGGTTCCCCGGGAGCAGCCGCCAAAACCATGAATAAACCGCCTGCATCGAGGTATCATAGCCCGGGTCGGCGGTGCGCGGTATCCTACCGGGCTGTGTTCATCCTCAAAGCCAACAACCTGGTCAAGACCTACTCAGGCCGAACCGTCGTCAACGACGTGTCCTACCACGTCTCCGAGGGCGAGATCGTCGGCCTGCTGGGCCGTAACGGGGCCGGGAAGACCACCAGCTTCCGCATGACCATGGGGATGATCACCCCCGAAAAGGGCGAGGTCGTCTTCAACGGCCAGGAGGTCACCGACCTGCCGATGTATCAGCGGGCCCAGCGCGGGCTCGGGTACCTCTCGCAGGAGCCGAGCATCTTCCAGCGGATGACCGTCGAGCAGAACCTGATGGCCATCCTCGAAACCCAGCGGCTCTCCAAGGCCGACCGCAAGGCCAAGGCCGAGGAACTCATGGCCCAGTTCGACCTCACCAAGGTCCGCAACCAGCACGCCCGGCTCTGCTCCGGCGGCGAGAAGCGTAAACTCGAAATCGCACGCGCCCTGATCACCAACCCGACCCTGGTCCTGCTGGACGAGCCGTTCAGCGGCGTTGACCCCGTCGCGGTCGAGGAGCTCCAGGTCGAGATCCGTCGCCTGCGCGAGTCCGGCATCTCCGTGCTCGTCACCGACCACAACGTCCAGCGGACCCTGGAGATCGTCGACCGTGCGTATGTCATCTTTGAAGGCCGGGTCTTCGCCGAGGGCACACCAAAAGAAATCATCAACAACGAACAGGTCCGCAAGCTCTACCTGGGCACGACGTTCAAGGGCGATGAGTTTGATAACTGACACACAGAGCCGCCACGCCCCCGTGGCGGATTGCGTTGCCGAAACGCAAGCGTATGAGTAATAACGCCCCGCCGCTTACGGCTTAGCGACCTTTTTTCTTATTTGATACGAACCGTTCCCATGACAAGACAGCCCACCAACCCGAACAGCACCCCCGACGAACTGCGCGACGCCTCGCGCGGGGTCCGTCTGCACAAGGCGATGGCCGACGCGGGGGTCGCCTCCCGGCGGGAGTCCGAAGAACTGATCGCGCAGGGCCGGGTCAAGGTCAACGGCCACGTCATCCAGACCATGCCCGCCTGGGTCGACCCCGAGAACGACAAGATCACCGTCGACGGCGAACACCTCAAGCGCAAGAAAAAAACCACCGGGTGGGGCAACGATAAAGGCGCATCCGGGGGGATTCACCCCGGCGGCGGCGGCGCCAAGACCTACATCATGGTCAACAAGCCCAAGCGGGTGATCTCCACGAACGACGACCCGGAAGGCCGGAAGCGCGTGATCGACCTGATCGACATCCCGATCGCGGCGCGCCTGTACCCGGTCGGTCGGCTGGACTACGAAAGCACCGGGCTGATCCTGCTGACCAACGACGGCGAGCTGACCAACCGCCTGACCCACCCCAGCTACGAAGTCACCAAACGCTACCACGTCAACGTCGACGGCCGACTCAACGAGGCCGACGTCGAGAAGCTGCGCAAGGGTATGATCCTGGCGCACAAGGGCAAGCCCGGGGGCGCAGGCCCGCACGTTCGCCTCGCCGCAGCCGCCGTGGTCAAGATCCTCGGCCACGAGACCGACCGCTCGCGCGGCGACCGCACCGCCCTGAGCATCACCCTCAAAGAAGGCCAGAACCGCGAGGTCCGACGCATCATGGCCCGGCTGGGGCACAAGGTCCGCAAGCTCGAACGCGTCGCCATCGGCCCGGTCAAACTCAAGGGCCTGGCGACCGGGCAGTGGCGCATGCTGACCTCGACCGAAGTCAACATGCTCTACAAAGCCGCAGGCCTGAAACGTAAAACAGGCAAACGATAACCCACCCGTTCGCTAAAGTGACCCGCCATGTCGATCGACGCGATGCGAGAGAATTACGACTCACCGCCCTTCCTCGAAGCGGATGCGCACGCCGACCCGATCGAGCAGTTCCGCGCCTGGTTCCAGGAGGTCTGGCACAACGGCCAACAGCGCGAACCCAACGCGATGACCCTGGCGACCTGCACCAAAGACGGCATCCCCTCGGCGCGGATCGTTCTGCTGAAAGGCTTCGACCAAGACGGGTTTGTGTTCTACACGAACTACGAGAGCCGCAAAGCCAAGGAGCTCGCCGACAACCCAAACGCGGCGCTGGTGTTCTACTGGGACAGTCTGTCGCGCACGGTGCGCATCAGTGGGACCGTCAGCAAGGTCTCTCGCGCCGAGACCGAGGCGTACTTCAAGACCCGGCCACGCGGCAGCCAGCTCGGGGCCTGGGCCTCACCCCAGAGCGACGTGCTGGAAAGCCGGGAGGTGCTCCAGAACCGGTTTGATGAGGCCAGCAACAAGTACGCCGACCGCGACGTCCCCACGCCGCCACACTGGGGCGGCTACCGTGTTGCCCCTCACACGATTGAGTTCTGGCAGGGCCAGACCAGCCGGCTCCACGACCGCCTGCGCTACACCCGAAACGCGGATTCCAACACCTGGACCCGCGAACGCCTCGCCCCCTGACCCCCGCCCCCCCCGGAATAATTTCATCAGAGTTTTTTAACGCCTCCCCTTTCCGCCCGCGGCGGAGGGCGATTCATCGCCCGTACACTTCCCCTATCTCTAAAAACGTGCCTAAAAAACACTGTCTTTCACCCCCACAACCATTTATAATTTTTATGAAACGCCCCGCGATGGGCTCCGTCCTAGTTTCCGTGGGGCCGTTACCCCCGCCCCCGGACGCCCCCGGATTCTTCCCCGGTCCCCGGGATGTATCCCCGGACACGCCCCGGATAAATCCCGCTGGATGATTTGACCCGCTTGGGAAATAGACATGCCGACCGCCGAGGCCGATCTTGATCTGATCAAACGCTACGCCGACGAGGGCGACCCGGAGGCGT
>CBDUNP010000053.1:0-12276 GCA_965368605.1 uncultured bacterium
TGACGTTCGTGACGACATCTGTTTTGTGGACCCGTACACGTTTTTTGGTCTGTTGAAGCTGCACGAGCAGCAAAAGCCCGCGGTTCAGGTGCGTCCGTTGAGGCCGCTTGGCGCGGGGCGGACACAAAGGGCGGAGGTCTGACCGGATGAATCAGGCTACCGACGCGCAGGTGCCGGCTTATCTTGATACTTCCTTGCCGCGGGATCGCCGGGTTGAAGACCTGCTTGGGCGGATGACGCTTGAGGAGAAGTGCGGCCAGATGCTGCACGCCTCGCCCGCGATCGAACGCCTGGGAATCCCCGAATACAACTGGTGGAACGAGTGCCTGCACGGGGTCGCCCGCGCGGGCCAGGCGACGATCTTCCCGCAGGCGATCGGCCTGGCGGCGACGTTTGATCCCGAGCTGATTAAGCAACTGGCCAACGCGATCGCCGACGAGGCGCGTGCCAAGCATCACGAGGCGGCCCGCCAAGGGAATCGGGGGCTGTCGCGTGGGCTGACGTTCTGGTCGCCGAACATCAACATCTTCCGTGACCCCCGCTGGGGCCGTGGGCAGGAGACCTACGGCGAAGACCCGTACCTGACGTCCAGGATCGGTGCCGCATTCGTTCAGGGCTTGCAGGGGGATCACCCGGACTACATGAAGGCCGCCGCGTGTGCTAAGCACTTTGCGGTCCATAGCGGGCCGGAGAAGGATCGGCATACGTTTGATGCGGTGGTGAGTCCTAAGGATTTGGCTGAGACCTATCTGCCCGCGTTTAAGGCGCTCGTTGAGGCGGGGGTCGAGGCGGTGATGGGTGCGTACAACCGGGTGAATGGCGAGCCCGCTTGCGCCAGCCCGACGTTGCTGGAAGACACGTTAAGAAAGCAGTGGGGCTTTGCCGGGCACGTCGTTTCCGACTGCTGGGCGATCCGTGATATCCACGAACACCACAAACTCGTCGCAAGCCTGGCCGAGGCCGCGGCTTTGGCGGTGGAGCACGGCTGCGACCTGAATTGCGGCTGCGCATACAGTGAGCTTGTGCTTGCGGTCAAGAAGGGGATGCTCAGCGAGGCGGCGGTTGATCGTAGCCTGCGTCGTTTGTTGATGACGCGGTTTAAGCTCGGCATGTTTGATCCGCCGGAGGACGTGCCGTTTGCCTCGACCACGATGAGTATTGTGAACAGCAGTAGCCACCGCGAGCTTGCGCACCGGTCGGCGACGAAATCGGTTGTGCTTCTTAAGAATCAGCACGGCCTGCTGCCGATCAAGCGGGACATCAATCGCATCCTGGTCGTCGGGCCGAACGCGACGAGCCTTGATGTGCTCATGGGCAATTACCACGGCATCTCGGCGAACATGACGTCGATCTTGGAGGGCATCGCCGGGCGGGCCGACGAATCGACCACGGTGTCGTATCGGATGTCCTGCCAGTTTAATCAGGACAACGCGAGCCCGGTTGACATCATCCGCTACGAGGTCAAGCAGGCGGATATGGTGATCGCGGTGATGGGGCTGGCGCCGTATTTTGAAGGGGAAGAGGGCGATACGGTTGCCTCGCCGACGGCGGGTGATCGTGACACGCTGGGGCTGCCGGAGAATCAGGAGGCATTTTTGCGCAAGATCACGGGGCTGGGGACGCCCGTGGTTCTGGTGCTGACCGGTGGGTCGGCGATTGCGATCCCTAAGATCCACGACAAGGTCGACGCGGTGTTGATGGCCTGGTACCCCGGGGAGCAGGGGGGCAACGCGGTAGCCGACATCCTGTTTGGTTATGCCAACCCCTCGGGCAGGCTGCCGATCACCGTGCCTTATTCGCATGAACAGCTCCCGCCGTTAGAGGATTATTCGATGGCGGGGCGGACGTACCGTTACATGACCGAGCCGCCGTTGTATCCGTTTGGGTTTGGTTTGTCCTACACGCGGTTTGAGTACGGCCGTATCGAGATGGATGCCGGCCCGTTTGCGATCGGTGAGCCGGTGTCGTTAACGTTGACGGTGCGTAATGTTGGCGATGTGTATGGTGAAGAGTCGGTGCAGGTGTATGTAAAGCATCCCGATGGGGAGGCGTCCTCGCCGAAGTATTCGTTGGTTGATGTGTATCCCGTCAGGCTGGACCCCAGTGTAGAGAAGAGGTTATCGTTTACGCTCGATCCGCAGGCTTTGCAGGCGGTGGACGCCGACGGCGGTCGTCGTCAGCGGCCGGGCAGGTATCAGGTATGGGTGGGTGGGGCGTCGCCCTGTCCGCGTGCGATTGAGCTGGGCGCTTCGCCGTTGGCTCACGCCGTGTTTCACGTCGCCGATTCGTCGGCCTGAGTTGGGTCGTTATCCGCAGAGTAAGCTATGCTCAAACGACGCTTATCCGATCTCTTGTTTTCTTCGGGGCTGTCCCCCGGGGCGTGGGTGGTGGTGTTAGCCGCGATCACTTCGACGGTTGTCGTTTTTGCGTGGCCCGCCCCGCAGCGCGAGGGGATGGAGATGTGGACGTTCTACCGCGTACATCACCAGATGTATGAAGGCGTGGTTGAGGATTGGAACGCCGGTGAGATAGCGGTCGAGTCAGCCGAAGCGGTTGGAGGTGTTGCTGAGGCCGCCGGCTCGGGCACGCTTAGGCGTCCGCCGATCAACCTGTTCCTGCTGGACGGCACGGCGATGCGGCAGCGGCTGATGGCGGGGTTTCTTTCGGACACGCCGATCGCGGACCTGTTAGAGATCGAACGCAACATGGCGGCGCTCGCGTTTTCCGGGCCGCTGGAAGATGTGGGTTTTGTCGACCTCACCGATCGGCTCAAAGAAGAAGGCATCTACGACCGGATCAACGGCCCGTCGTTCAGCCCGTGGACCTCGCGCGGCCGGATCTTCGGCATCCCGCACGACGTGCACCCCGTGGCGCTGGCGTACCGGGCGGACATCGTGGAAGAGGCCGGCATCGACGTGAACGAGATCGAGACGTGGGACGATTTTTTCCGCGTGATGCGGCCGCTGGTCAAAGACCTCGACGGCGACGGCAAGCCCGACCGTTACCCATTAAACATGTGGTACAGCGCGATCGGCCATATCGAGGTATTGATCCTCCAGGCGGGCGGCGGGTTCTTTGATGAAGACCTCGAGTTGGTCATTGACTCAGAGATTAACGCGCACGTGATCTCGACGGTGATCTCATGGATGGGAGGGCCTGACCGGATCGCGATTGATGCGCCGCCTTTCACAGCGTCGGGGAATTACCTTCGGCTGGAGGACCGGGTGGTCTGTGAGCTGATGGCGGACTGGATGGCGGGGGCGTGGAAGGTGGACATGCCGGGCCTCAGTGGCAAGCTCAAATTGATGCCGCTGCCGGCGTGGGAGAAGGGGGGGCGGCGCACGGGCGTGATGGGCGGGACGATGCTGGGGATCGCCAAGGCCTCGGAGGATATCGAGGCGTCGTGGGCGTTTGCCAAGCACTTGTATCTGGACCCCGAGCTTGCGGAAGAGTTGTACCGGAGCAACTCGGTGATCAGCCCGGTGCGTGAGTTCTGGTCGCTGCCGGTGTACGACGAGCCGGACCCGTACTTTTCCGGGCAGGCCGCCGGGCGGATCTTTGTGGATATGGCGCCGGACGTCCCGATGCGGACGTCGTCACCGTTTAACAACCTGGCTTTTGCGCGTGTTCAGGAGGCGGTAATCGCCTTGTGGAACTACGCGGAGGCGAATGATATCCATGATGCCGAGGCGTTGATGCCCGAGGCCCGTCGTCAGCTGGGGCTGGCGGAGGAGCAGGTGCGCAAGCTGATGGACCGCAATGTCTTTTTGAAAGAGACGCAGCCATGAGCACCACGACGCGACACAACCGTTGGGTGCCTTACGTCTTCCTGCTGCCGTTCCTGCTGCTGCTGGTCGTGTTTATCGCGTACCCGTTGTATTACTCGATCATCCTGGCGGTGAAGCAGACGTTCGGCCCGAAGCGCAGCATGTTTGTCGGGCTGGATAACTTCCGGTTCCTGGCGGCGGACCCGCTGTTCAGGAAGGCGGTCTGGAACACGACGGTTTTTGCCGCGGGTTCGGTGTTGATCCAGCTGCCGGTGTCGTTGGGGCTGGCGTTGTTGCTGAATCGGCCGGACGTGCGCGGGCGTGCGATATTTCGGCTGATCTTCTTTTCGCCTTCGCTGGTCGGGTTGGTGTTTGTGGCGATGATGTTCAGCCTGATCTTCGAGAAGAACACCGGCCTGGTGAACGTGATGCTGCACAGCATCTACCCCGGCTTCGACCCGGAGTTCCCCTGGCTTCAGCAGTACGTGATGCCGACGCTGATTATTGCTGCGCTGTGGATGTATGCCGGGTTCAACATGATTTACTTCCTGGCGGCGCTGCAGAACGTGGACCGCGGGCTGATCGAGGCGGCGATGGTGGACGGGGCGAGTCCCTGGCAGCGATTTCTGCACGTCACGATCCCGGCGATCCGGCCGATCGGGACGTTTGTGGTGTTGCTGTCGTTAATCGGGAGTTTCCAGTTGTTCGAACTGCCCTACGTGCTGCTCAGCGGGGCCGGGCCTGATAATCAGGGGCTGACCGTGGTGATGTATCTGTATCAGATGGGGTGGGACCAGTTGGATCTTGGATTGGCCAGCGCGATCGGCTGGTCGCTTGCGGTGTTGCTGGGCATCTTCGCGATTGGTCAGCGGGTCCTGTCACGATCTTCGGAGCTATGATGTTAAGACGATTCTTCATCTACACGCCTTTGCTGATCCTGACCGCAATTACGCTGGTGCCTTTTGCGTATCTGGTCTGCTCGGCGTTTAAGACCAGTGACGCCTTCTTCACCTCGCCGTTCCTGCCGATGGGGGATGGGTTTCTGGGGATCGCCTGGGATCAGCTTACGCTGCTGCACTTCAAGCGGTTGTTCGGGGAGGAGAACTTTGCCCGGTATATCCTTAACTCGGTCTTCCTGTCGTCGGTGACGAGTACGTTGTCGACGTTGTGTGCGGCGATGGGGGGGTATGCACTGGCGAAGTTTCACTTCCGCGGGCGGGACACGATCACGAATATGGTGTTGATCCTGTTGATCGTGCCGGGCGCGTTGTTGTTTGCGCCGTCGTATCAGTTGCTGTACTGGTTCGGGATGCTGGACACGTTCCCGGGGATGATCGTCCCGGCGCTGGCGCCGGCGTTCGGGGTGTACCTGTTCCGACAGGCGATGATCTCCAGCCTGCCGGACGAGATGCTGGAGGCGGGGCGGATCGACGGGTGTGGTGAGTTTCGCCTGTTCTTCAGCTTCGCGTTGCCGATGGTGCGCCCGATGGTGGGGACGTTTATCCTGATCACGTTTCTGGGGACGTGGAACAACTTCATCGGGCCACAGATCATCCTCAAGAGCCCGGAGAAGTTCCCGCTGTCTGTCGCGGTGGCGCAGCTCCGCAGCGAGTACGGCCAGGACTACGGCATGCTGATGGCGGGGACGCTTGTCTCCATCATCCCGGTGATGGCTTTGTTCCTGATGCTCCAGCGCGAGTTTGTGGAGGGGCTGACCAGCGGGGCGGTGAAGGGCTGACCGCCTGGCGTCCTGGCTCAAGGCGTATGGGGTTGCCGATCGGGGGCGGTGTAAGCGGGTTTTGGGGACTGTATTTGAGTGTATTGGGCGATGCCGGATCGGCAGCGTGTATCGGCATGCGTACGGGGCAGCTTTGTATTGTGTAAGACAATAAATAACAAGTATTAATATTCAATTTTGCTTACTTGAACAATATTCGATGGTGGGGCCGAAATACAGTTGACACAGTATCGTATCGTGTGTATTTTAAGTACTTGTCTCAGGGATATTGTCATCCCTTCCCGGCCTGTGTCTTTTGGGTGGGCTGGTTGAAAAGCAGATGGCGGCCATCGGGCGTGCCATTATCAACTTGGATGGAGCCGATGTTTATGATTTCTTCACTCAAGCACAGGGGCGTTCGCGCTTTTACGCTGATTGAATTGCTGGTGGTGATCTCGATCATCGCCCTGCTGGTGGGCATCCTCCTCCCGGCGCTGGGCGCGGCGCGCGAGTCGGCGAGGGCTTCGGTGTGCCTATCGAATAACAAGCAGCTGGGGATTGGTTTTTACAGTTACGCCACGGACAACCAGATGGTGTTGCCCTGGGTTTTTATTACGAATGGTGATTTAACGCCGGGCTTCTATTACGACCTGCTGATCGACAGCGGCTACCTCCCGGATGGGCGGTCATCTGACTGGCCCACAAGCTACGGTGATGACAATGTACGCGGCGCATACAAAGGCCTTTGGCGGTGTCCGGTTGTCGAACTGGATGAGATGCAGGCGGACGGTTTGGTGACGGACAGCGGCTGGGGCGGCGGCTATTCCGTCGATGAGATCCGGATCTTCGCCCCGCGTGATACACAGAACAAATTGATGAAAGACCTGGGTAAGGAGGGCGTCTACGGCGGGCCGAACCTCGATTACCTGCCACGCCCGACTACGACTCATCTGATCGGTGATGGCGGACGCAAGGTGTCTGATACCGAATCCCATACCACCGTCGCGATACAAATGTGGGGCCCTCATGTACTGCCGCAGGTTGTTGAGAACGGCCCGGGCACGTTCCCGAGACTTCGACATAAGGGCCGGGTTAACATTGCATTGATGGACGGCCACGCGGAGTCTTTCGGTGATACGACTTTTACGGTTGACGGTATCAAGGCTGGCGAGCCCGACCTCTTTGAGTTCAAGGAAGATCAGTTTGCCAGCTTCTATTTTGATTGATGGTTCAGGCGGAACGTTTGTTATGGTGTTTTGAGTTTTTCGGGTAGGTGAGGGTAGGGCGAGGGAATACGAATTTCGGTCGTTGGGCCGTGAAACTTAGGAGGAATTAGGATGAGAACCATGAACATTTTTGCCACGGTCTGTGTCTTGGGGGCGGCGGCGGGTTCGGCTCTGGGGGCGACGAGCTTGTCCGTGTCGCATGATTCGTCTCCGACGGCATATGACGGGTTGATCAGTACGACCGACCTGGCGCAGGGCCTGATCGCCACCGAAAAAGTTACCGGTGACGGCGTGTATACCTCGCTTGAATACGTCAACGGGCTTGGCCTGCCGGTCAACGACAACGGCTGGCACCCCGCGAACCCGGCGTCCGGGAACTCGTTATTCCCGCTGGGGCTGCCGACGCTGACAAACGGCATCGGGCCTCAGAACGGCCTGGACGGCCTGCTGAACGACTTCCCCGGGGACGGTGTCCCGACCAAGCGATTGGTCTACGACCTGGGCGGTTCGTTCGACATCGGGCAGATCAACATCCTTGGCGGCAACGCCAACGACCCGGATGGGCGGGCGATGATTACGGCGGTCATCCGCGTCTCCACCGACGGCGGGACGACCTGGACCGACCTGGATGGCAACGGCGGCACGGTCAGCTACGACGCCAAGCCCTTTGAGGATTCCAACCTGACCACCGTCGACGGGGCGGCGTTTGATATCCCTAACGGCAGCTATTTCCAGTCGGACTCGACCGGCACGGTCAACGACGGGATCGGCAACAGCTGGCAGTCCACCTTCATGGAGATCACCGACGATTCCAGTGCGGTGCTGGCTGCGGGCGTGACACACGTCAATGTCGAGTTCTATTCGGTCCACCACACCGACAACACGATCGAAGACCCGTTCTTCGGGGTCAACCCGTTTACCGGGATCGATGACAACATCGGCAGCAGTGCGGGGGCGGCGGACTTCAATGAAGACGCGTCGATCGACCTGCTGGACTTCAATATTCTTGCATTGAACTACGGCACGCTGGTCGGCGCGACCGTGGCGGACGGCGACGCGGACGGCGACGGCGACGTGGACGACGACGACTATACGGTGTTAGCGAGCCTTTTCGGGAACACGGGGGGCGTTCGTAAGAGCAACCCCGACGAGCCTTGGCCGATCGTTTCGCCCGAGATCTGGGAGATCGACATTATCGAGGCGGTGCCCGCGGTCGTCGCGATTCCCGAGCCTGCGTCGCTGGCGTTGTTCGGGTTGGCTGGTGTGGCGATGCTTCGCCGACGGTGAGGGGGGTGTCCCCCCGATGGAAATAGATTGAGGCTGATAAGGTAATATTATTTGGGCGGTCAATCGTTGGTGCGCCCCTCTGCCATCTGCCTTCGGCCTTAACTTGAACGAGTGAGATTCATGACAGATAACCTGACCCAATCAACCACCCCCGATCGGATTGCGGAGATGCTCCGCACGCAGGCTTCGCAGATGGACTCGGGCAGCAAGCTCCCGTCGGTCCGTCAGTTGATGCGTCGGTACGGGGTCAGCCAGATGACGGTCCAGCGCGCGATCGCGACGCTTGAGGACGAGGGGCTGGTTGACCGGCAGGTCGGACGGGGCACGTTTGTGGTCGGTGGCACGGGTCCGACGGCGAAGACGATCACGATCCTCCGCAGCGACTACCCGAGCCGGCGTGGTGACGACATCACCCGGGCGATCCATCACGCGCTGAAGAACGAGGGGCACCGCCCGATCGTGCTGACGTATTGCGATTACGAGCGTGCGATCGAGATGCTGCGCGACGCGCCGCACGCGGATGCGTATGTGTTGCAGCCGATGCTGCCTCACGTCCCGCTTGACCTGTTGTCGTTTTTGCGCAAGCGAAGCCAGGCGGTGGTCGTTGATGGCGTGTTGGATGGGACGAATATTGATTCGCTGGCGACCGACGCCCGGCGAGGTCTGGAGATCGCGGTCGAGCGGCTGATGGAGCTGGGGCACACAAAGATCGCGTTGACCAGCGGTGAGCCGCAGATGATGTGGGACCAGTTGGCGATCCACTTCCAGTCGATGGTCCGTTGGGCGAAGCTGCCGAACGACCCCGACCCGGTGGTGATCGCGGACACGAAGCCGAACGAGTCGTCCACGGCCGGGATGCGGACCCGGATGGAAAAACTGATTGAAGAGCACAACGGCCTGCCGTTCACGGCGATGGTGATCGGCAGTTACGCCAGCGCCAAGGGCGCGCTCCAGGCGTTTAACACCGCGGGAATCCGTGTGCCTGAGGACATCAGCCTGATCGTGTTGGATAACCCGGACCTGGGGACGGACTCGCCGGTGCCGCTGACGATGGTCGGGCACACCAGCGGGCAGATCGCCCAGCGGATTGTTGAAGAGATTGATCGGCGTTGGGAAGACCCCAACAGCCCGCCGCGTAACGAGCACCATGTCCACGACCTGGTCATACGCAACAGCGACCGGTCGCTGAAATAGCCCGGGGCCCGGGGCGTGGCTGGGCAGGGAAGGGAGGTGCATTGTATCTGCACTTGTGAAAGAAGCGTTTTGTCGTGAATCAAGTTTTCAGTTGTCTTTGCCGCGGTGTAAGGACGGATAATATTGTTTGGTGGGGCGGTCATCAGGCTTTGGCCCATTTCGATAGAAGCCCCACATCATTCCACTTGAAGGAGGAGAAGAAGATGAAAGTTTTTGCTTCGGTTCTGAGTCTGTGCCTCGTGGCTTCGGCCAGCGCGGCGGTCACCTCGTCGACGTTCCACGGCGCCGAGTCCACCACGCTTGACGGATCGATGGAAGCGGGCGACCTGATCGCCGGCATGATCGGCACGGAGCTGGCGGGCGACCTGGGTTGGCACCCTGCTAACACGAACCCTGCCGATCAGCTTGCGGCGTTTACCGATGGCACGGGCATCGGCGGCAGCGGCCTCACCGGTCTGCTGAACGACAACCCACCCGCGGGCGACCCCGTCAAGCGCGTCCAGTACACCCTCGCCGGCGCTACGGATATCAACAGCATCGATATCTTCACCGGCAACAACGGCAAAGACGGCCGCGTCTTTTCCACCACCGTCATCTCCTACTCGACCGATGGCGGCAGCAACTTCTCGCAGCTTGGCTACTTCCAGTCCGACCTGTCCGGCACCATCAACTCCGGGCAGTGGGGCTCGACTCAGGTCAACATCTTTGACGACGCCAGCGCGACCATGCTCGCCGGCGTCACCGACCTGATCTTCGAGATGTACGCGGTCGACAACACCCAGGGCCAGATGCGTGACCCGTTCGACGGCGTCAACCCCTTCACCGGTGTGGATGACGGCCTGAACGCTCCCGCCGCTTCGCCGTTGGTCTTCGAGATCGACGTCAACGCGGTGCCCGAGCCTGCCTCGATGGCGCTGCTGGGTCTTGGCGGCCTGGCGCTGATCCGTCGTCGTTAATGTGAAGTTCTTCGCGGGGGCACACTTGACCGTGTGCCCCCGTTTTTGATCGTTGTTTTCTTATACCACCCCGGCCGCGAGGGGATCGCCGCGTTGAATCATGGTTTACTCACGGAGCGGGCGTCGATCTCTCGGCACCCGCGTGTTCACCCTACGGATAGGACAATGCATCACACGCCCTCACGCATCGAACGCCATCCAAACCTTCCCCTTCAATCCTTGTTTACTCGCTGGGCGGCTTGTTTTTTCGTAGCGGTTCTGGCGGCCGGTTTCGGCTGCACAAGCTCCGCGCTCGCCGAGGGCGTTCCGGACACTCAAACGATCGTCACCGTTGACTGGACCAACCCCACCGGCAAGATCAACCGGGCCTTGTTCAGCCTTGAAGGTCTGCCGAAGGTCTACCAGATCGCCAAGGACAGCCCGACGCTGATGCCCAGCTTCCTGCTGCTGAACCCGCAGGAAACCATGACGCGCATGGAGACCTGGATCCACCTGATGGAGCCCGAGAACGACAACGACGATCCAGATGTTTACGATTGGGACAGGCTCCACCCCGAAGACATGGTCCGCTTTATCGAAGACCGCGAAGATTACGAAGCGACGCTCGACCGGCTGGGCACCGAACGGCTGTCGTTGCTGTGTTACAACGTCGACTGGAACCGCTCGGGCGTAGAGGAAGACCCGGTCGCGGATAAGGTTGAGTGGGCGGAGTTCGCTTCGGCGGTGGTGACGGATTACAACGGGTCCGATCCCTCGGTCGCGCCGCGCCTGCGTTATGTGGAGATCTGGAACGAGCCGAACATGCCGATGTTCTACGGCGGGACGCGCGAGACGTATTTCGAGCTTTTCAATATTACGGCTGAACGTCTGCACCGCGAGCACCCCGAGGTCATGGTCGGCGGCCCCGCGCTGACGCCCGCGCACTGGGCCGAGCCCGAGGCGTGGTACTCCGACTTCATCGAGGCCTGTGGCCAGAACGCAGACTTCGTCATCCACCACATCTACCACGGCCACGGCGACCGCAGCCCCAAGGACCTCGCCAACGAATTGATCGACAAGACCGACCAGTTCCGCGCCCTGCCCGGCAAGGCGGACGGGAAAATCTCCATCACCGAACTCGATGCGTGGTTCAGCGGCTGGCCCAAGCTTCAGTACATGCTCGGGCGGCACTTCCGCTTCCTGGAGATCCAGGACCGCATCCTCAGCATCCATCACTTCACCACGCTGGCCTACAACGAGCAGGGCAACTACGCCTTCGGCGTTATGGATAACCAGGGCGCGCCGCTGCTCGGGACTTACTGGCCTTACTGGCTCTTTAGAAACGTCATCGGCGAGCAGACCTTCCACACGATCCGCGGCGACGGCGAACACGAGCTGGATGCGATCGCGACCCGTCACGTTAATCCGGATGGGGCAACGCTTCAGTCTTTTGTGTTGCACAACCCCACCGACCGCACGATCCGCGCGGACGTGCGTCTGCATTTCCATGCGGCTGACGACGACCGCGTGCTGTCTGTTGACCGTGTCACGGAGTCTTTCCAAGGCACCGCCGATGCGTTGCATGTCCCCGCCGGCGAGGCATACCGGAACCTCACGCTGAAGTTGAGTCCCGGCGAAGCGGTCGCGCTGAACCTCCGCAAGCCCGGCACCCGCCACTTCGCTTTCAGCGATCTGAACAACCAGGTCCACCCCTTTATGATGATCCAGAGCGATCGCGAAGAGGCAGCGCTCGGTGATACGATTACGCTGACCGCACGCATCCTCAACACCACACCCGAACCGATCGGCGGCACGATCGAGTTCAAGGGCCTGTCCGACGACTGGCCGATCGAAACCGTCGAGGGGGACGCGACCGTAAATAACCTCGCCTTCGGCGAATCGCAGCAGGTCGTGGTCAGGGTCAAGCTGACGACCCGCCCCGATCATCAGCCACGGATGACCTATACCGAACGCAGCGAGATGCAGGATTTGGACGTAGGTGTCACGCCTTATGTCGTCCTTGACACCGATCAATCCCCCGACGCGGCCGATCTCGACGGCACCGCGCACTCTATCCCCACCGCCATCATTCTGAAGATCAAGGCCGAGTAATATATGAGCATGGCAACGAACGATAAAACGCAGACCAA
>CBDUNP010000054.1:0-12234 GCA_965368605.1 uncultured bacterium
TTATGCCAATCCATCTTCATCACGAATAAGCCGGCAATGTCGGGGTGTTCTTCGGTGATGACATCCCAGTCCTTCTGCTCGGCCAGCAGCAGCCAATCTGTTTTGTCGCGCGAGTCGTTGAGGTCTGCGGCGTCTCTGGTTGAAATCTGTTCGATGTCCAGGTTCAGATAGAAATCCAGGGTCGGGTCGCTGTAGCCGAACTCGACAAGCTGGGTGTGCTCGGTCAGGAGTTGATTGGATTGCAGGGCGTGTATGAGTTGGGGGTTGCCCTTGGGGATCAACAAGCCGTCTTCGAGTATCTCGGCCCCCTCGGACCAGGCCAGGTTAAGCCCCGTGGCCAGGAGCAGCAGGGCCAGGAGCCGGCGGGCCGGTTTCCGCCAGAGATACCAGGCGACCCAGGCGAGGGCGACTGCCGGGAATACAGCGATCGCCATTTTCTGGGACTGACCCAGTGCTAGCGAATCGATCAGGTTCGCGAGGTGGCTGGTGCCCGCGGTCCCGGCGAGCGTCAGGATCAACCAGACGGCCGACAGGATCAGGATGAGCGAGCCCAAGCCGATTTTTTCGTGGACGGGGTTAGGCTTTGTAGACACATCATCAAGCGGGGCCTCGGTGAGGTTCCGTAGCTGCCACGCGGCGATGGATGCGATCGGGGCGACCAGCGGGAGCATGTAGGCGGTCTGCTTGCCGCCATTGAGGCTGAAGATGACGAACCAGGTCGCCGCGGCCACACCACACCAGGCGGGGAAGGCTGCCCGGCGGATCGCTTCACGCGCGTATGCAAAGGAGAAGTGGATCCCCGGAAGTGGCATCAGGGCCGAGGCGGGAAACATCCCGACGAGCACGACCGGCAGGTAGAAGTAGATGGGCCTGGGGTGATCGCCGGTGCCGGCAGCCCGGCTGATGAGTTCTGATTGCCACAGCGCCAACGCGTCGGGGTGCTTGATCGCGACGGTCAACGACCAGGCCAGCAGCGGCAAGGCCGCCAGCGCCAGCCCAAGCAGCCAACGGCCCCAGGGCACGGCCCGCCAGGTCCCGGCCAGGGCGATCCACACAAACACCAGTGCGACCGGCAGCAACGCTACCGGCCCTTTGGTCATCAGGCCACCGGCGATCGCCACAAAGAAGAGCATCCAGAAACGGGTCCGGTACTCGGGCTTTTCTGAAATGGCGCAGTAACCGCTGAAGAATGCGATCGTGAAGAACAGGTTCAGGACCGCATCCGTGGTCGACATCCGCGCGAGCATGATATGCAGCGGAATCAGCGCCGAGACAAACCCAGCGATCAGCCCGAACCCCGCATCTCGTATCCGCCACCCAAACCCGATGATGACCAGGGCGGTTAAGGTTGCGGCGATGGCGGAGGGGAGTCTTACAGCGAACTCATTGGCACCGAACACAGCGATCGCCGGGGCCTGAACCCAGTAGACCAGCGGGGGCTTTTCCAGACGAGGGTTGCCATAGAGTTGAGGCACCAGCCACTGGCCGGACTCAAACATGACCTGGCTGGCTCGGGCGTAACGGCCTTCATCCGGTATCTGTAACGGGTGGTCACCCAGGCTGATCCAGAACAGGCTCAGGGACCACAGCAGGACCGCCAGACAGATCAGGTGCGGCCAGTGGCGCGGATTGCAGAACTTACTATTGCTGGGCTGATTCATCACGGGCTACCTATGAGGCATTATAGTATCAGATGCCGTTATCTTCTGACGCCGCTTTCTCGCAGGGCTATCTCAATATGAGAAATGTCGTGTAACCGAGGTAGAGACCCACAAAGACAGCGCCCTCCCATCGTACGATGCGGTGCTGGGTAAGCATCACAGGTAGACAGGCAAGACAGGCGATCACCATCACGGGGAGATCCAGCCATAGCACCGTATCGGGGACCGTCACCGGGGACGGGCTAAACATACTGGTCAGGCCCAGTATCGCCAGCACGTTGAAGATGTTGCTTCCCACCACGTTGCCCACCGCGATATCACGGTGCCCCCGGGCCGCCGCCATGATCGACGTGGCCAGTTCCGGCAATGAAGTCCCCGCCGCCACGATGGTCAAACCGATCACGACCTCGGCCATCCCCAGCGAACGCGCGACACTGATCGCGCCTTCGACCATCCATTGTGCGCCCAGCACGCACAGCACCAGACCCAGAACGATCCAGCTCAGATTTGCTGCTCGCCTTGGCTTCCCCTCGACCTTGGGCTTGAACTCGTCGCGGTACTCGGCGGTAACCTCTTTAGCTTCCCGCCGAGCCACGATAACGGCTAACCCTACGTATCCGATCATCGCGGCGCAAAGTATCGCCGCATCGGCCCGGCTCAATACCCCGTCCAGAGACATCACCCACAAGGCCAGGCATGTACCGATCATGATCGGTACATCGAGGCGCACCAGCTTCTGTTGCACGACCAGCGGAGTGATGATTGCGGATACACCCAAGATGAACAGCACATTGAAGATGTTGCTGCCGACGGCGTTCCCGATCACCAGGTCCGGCTGTCCTTTCCAGGCCGCCCCCATACTCACCGCCAACTCCGGCGAGCTCGTGCCGAAGGCCACAACCGTCAGGCCGACGACCAGAGGCGAAATCCCCATCCCCAACGCCAAGCGCGAAGCGCCGCGCACGAGAAATTCGGCCCCGGCGACCAGCAGGACGAGCCCTAGGATTAAGAGTGCCCATGACATCACAGTCTAGAAACCATATGCGTCAGCCATTCTTTCGGCTTGGGACCCGCGATGACATCGCGCGTCATTTCGTGTGTGTTTGAATGTGTGGCCGGCTGGCCGGTCAGTTGCTTTGGTTGCTTGACCCGGCTTTTTCGGCGTTGTCTGAGGTATCGACGGACGGGGACTTGTGCTGCTCGATCTGGGGGGGCTGTTTGCCGGCGGTGTCGATGTCGTCTTCGATGCCGGAGAGGCCTTTTTTGAACTCGACGATGCCCTTGCCGATGCTCTTGCCGACCTCGGGGAGGCGTTTGCCGAAGATCAGGACGCCCAGGAGGCCCAGGACGATGGCTTCCCACATGCCGAAGCCTTGGAAGATGAAGCCGAGGGTCGTTTGGGCTTGATTGAGCAGCATCATGAGGCTCCAGAGGTCGCCCGGGGCGGTTTCCGGCGGTGCCCGGGGATAATTCCGGGGTATTTCCGGGCGGCCGGGGCTGGGGTAATGCACCAGAAAGGATTCGAACCTTTAACCTGCGGTTCCGTAGACCGCTGCTCTATCCAATTGAGCTACTGGTGCTGTAGCCCGGAAAGGATAGGTCAAGGGGGGTGAGGGTTCAAGCGGGGGGGGTAAGCGGGATAGCGGGATAGTGAGAAAACAGACATTCAGGAGGGCCGGGCGAGCGAGGTTGATCGCCCCGTTTAGCCCCGGCGGCTACGCCGGGACAGCGCCGCCTGTCCGCCACAGTCAAACAATAGAGCGTGCGGGTTGGAGTGGGGCCGGGCAATGCACTTAGAATGATGGGATGGCTCAGCCGGTGGTGGTGGTTCATGGGATCGCGATACGGAACTCGGATAAGTTTCGGCGGAGCGTGCACGCGCTGGCGGGGGCGCTTGGGCCTGGGTATGAGTTGATCCCGGTGTTCTGGGGCGACCTGGGGGCGAAGGGCGAGCACCTTCACCGGGTGATCGCACGCTACCCCGAGCGGTCCGGCGGGATGCGGAGCATGATGGCGGACTCGTTCGCGGGTTCGGTGGCGTCGGGGCTCGGCCGGACGATGTCTTGGGTGTCCCGGAGGCGAGGCCGATACGAGACAGCCGCCCAGATCAAACAGCAGGCGGGGGAACTCAAGGCCGACCTCAAGGGCCGGGTGCGCGGATATGTCAATGACAAGTTCCAGGACATGCGCGGGGCGCTGACCTACGCGACGCTGCCGTTTTTGGCCGACGTGATGACGTACCAGAGCCACGGGCACCGGGCCGTGGTACACGGGCGCGTCCGCGAGGTGATTACCCGCGAACTGGGCGCTGAGTACGGGACGGCGGCGAAGCCGTTGACGATGATCGCGCACAGCCTCGGCGGCGTGATCGGGTTTGATATGGCGACCGCAGAAACGGACCCCTTGCACCTGGAAAACTTCGTGACGCTTGGGAGCCAGCCGGGCTTCTTCCACCTGCTGGACCCGCGCTCCGGGAGCGTGGCCGCGTACGACGGCCAGCCCGTGACGCTGGGGCCGAACCTCAAGCGGTGGACCAATATCTGGGACGAGTACGATGTGTTGGCGTTCGGGGTCAGCGAGATATTTTGCTTGCATGACGGGCGTTTGCCGACGGATCGGCCGGTGCGCTGCTACCGCGACGCCGTGCGCGGCGCGGCGCTGCTGCAGTCACACCTGGGATACTTCACCCGGCGGTCATCGGTCGCCGCGATCACGGAAGCGCTGAAGTGAGATCGGATAAACAAGAACGCTAAAGAAGAGGGAACACTGATTAACACTAATAAACGCTAATGAAGACTATGGTCCCGTGCCCCGCTCATCCTCTGTATTTTCTTATTAGCGTTTATTAGTGTTAATCAGTGTTTAAGTATTAAGGATCAGCAAGACATGATTGATTTTTACGGATACGACGGATGCGACACCTGTCGCAAGGCGAAGAAGTGGCTGGACGCACAGGGGATTGAGTACAAGTCGATCGCGATCGTGGATCGGCCGCCGAGCGCTGCGTTGTTGAAGAAGATACTCAAGGCCGGGGATTACGAGTTGAAGCATCTGTTCAATACCTCCGGCCAGGTCTACCGGCAGATGAAGATCAAGGACAAGCTGGCGACGATGAGCGAGGCCGAGGCCTTGAAGCTGCTCAGTGAGAACGGGAAGCTGTGCAAACGGCCGATCGTGACCGACGGGAAACGGCACACCGTGGGGTTTAAGCCCGAGGTGTTTCATCACGTCTGGGGCTGATTGTGACGGTTATGCGGGAATCAAACTCGGCGGATGTGCCCGGGTTTCCCCATATTAACCTTGCCGGGGTGCAATAGCTCGGCTGTACCGCCGTTATGCCAGAGAATGTCGGGAAATACCGACACACTCATGGTTTTTCATGGATCGTATCGTACGATAAAGCTGCGTAATCAGCAGTCGTGCGCGGTTATTTTATGGACTTTGATTGAGAGGAGTATCTTGTGATCAAACAGAGTGTCCAGTGGTTGACAGCATTGATGATGGTATGCCTGATGGTTGCCCCTGCATCGGCGGCGGGTAAAAACAAGCAGCTGTCTGAAGCGTCATTTGACCTTCGATCCAGCGCCCGTCTGGCTACGACGGATGCCGACAGCGGCGAGCGCACGCGCGTCCGTTTCGCCGGCGAAGGTTCCGGTGCGGTCAGCGCCGACGGCGTGAGTCTGGAACTGGGCGTACTCACCCAGGTGGAAGGCGACCGCACCCTGACCATCACGCCGAACGGCGACTTTGTCCGTCGCGGACGGTCGCGCGTGTTCATGGGGACTGGTTCGGCGGTCGTCGATAACGACGGCGAGCTGACCGAGTTTTCCAACGTCCGCATCATGGTCAAGCTGCGCGGTAAGGGTGAACGCCTGCGTTTGATCGGCAAGGTCAAGGGCGTGAACCGGGCGACCGCGGACGACGACACCCCGTTGCCGGCAGACGTGTTGCACGGCACGTTCCGCGGCCAGCGTGTTGAAAATGAACCCGAGAACTAATCCTTTTGCTCCAATTTGCGGGGTCGCCGGGCGTGCAAGAAGTCTTTCCTGCACGTCTGGCCGAACCCGGTTGCCGGTCTTCTGATCCTCTAACGGGCGACATCATGCGTCGAGTAACTCACGCCGGATTTACACTCATCGAACTGCTGATTTCGATCGCCATCATCGGGCTCCTCGTGGGGCTGGTGCTTCCGGCCTTGGCGAGCGCGCGGGGTACGGCGAGATCGGCGGTGTGCCTGAGCAATGTCCGGCAGATCGCAGAGGGGTTTCACATGCTCGCCGACGACCACGAGGGGCGGCTGCCCGGGATCGACGATGAGGAGGCCTGGGACGTGCGGGTGCAGGGCTACTTGAATGGGGATGAGGATGTATTTGTCTGCCCGGCGGATGAGGACTCGGTGGAGGCCAGCCAAGCAGGCTTCCCGGGGCTCAGCTACGGCTGGCGGGAGTGGTTCGAGGTCGATGACGACGCGGCGAGCCTCTCCGGGCGGCTGATCAGCATGGTCGCCAGCCCGGAGCTGATCCTGGTATTTGAAGATATGGGCGGCCGGCACAGGGCGGACACGATCAACGCCGCCACGATCGACGCCTCGGCCCGGGCTTACGAAATGGGCGCGTTCCAGCTGAATCTCCAGAAGCCCGTTCAGTGAGATTGACGGCGGGTGTGTTGCCAGTATTCATCTAAGTTATACTCCCGCACATGTCAGAAGCTGCGGCGGCGCCACATTCGATACCGATGCAGGGGGGCTGGCGGCCACGCCTCAGCGCGGGCTGGGTCGGCGCGGCGATATTGATCCTGATCGCGTTGCCCTGCTTCCTGACCCTGCCCTGGGCCTTGGATCGGTATGACCTGCACCGGATGGACGAGGGGATGCAGCTGCTGCCCCCCAGCTGGGCCGAGCCGATGGGCACCGACCTGTTCGGTCAGTCCGTCATGTGGCGGAGCCTGATGGGCGGGGCGATCAGCCTGGGGATCGGGGGGTGCGCGGCGCTGCTCTCGGTCTGTATCGGCGTGACCTGGGGGGCCACCGCCGGCTACGTCGGCGGCCGGGTGGATTCCGCGATGATGCGTGTCGTCGACGTGTTGTATGGCTTGCCGTACATCCTTTTAGTGGTGTTGATGAACCTGGCGCTTCGGCCGTTTGTCGAGCGTGGGTTTTTATTCGTGGGCTTTGACGAGTCGGCGGCGTCGGGGATGTCTGGGATCGTCACCCTGCTGGTCGCGATCGGCGGGGTCAGTTGGCTGACCATGGCCCGGGTCATCCGGGGCCAGGTCCTCAGCCTCCGCAGCCAGCCCTTCATGGAAGCGGCCCGCGCGGTGGGCACCGGGCACGTCCGCACGCTGATCGTCCACCTCCTCCCGAACCTGATCGGCCCGATCGTGGTCTACGCCACGCTCACCGTCCCGCAGGCGATATTGCAGGAGTCGTTCCTGAGTTTTCTAGGCATCGGCGTGCAGGCCCCGATACCAAGCTGGGGCAACCTGGCGTCCGAAGGCCTGCCGCAATTGCATAAAATGGCGACGCACGCCAAGAGCGTCGAGTGGTGGCTGTTGCTGTTCCCGTGTTTGTTGCTGGGGCTGACCCTGATGGGCCTGAACTTCCTGGGCGACGCGTTGCGGAACCGGCTTGATCCCAAACGCGTAAAAACCTGACGCTTGAAACGTAACTATTAAGGAATACGGATATGCGACGTGGATTACTCTTTGCCTGGCCGATCGCTCTCTTGCTGGCTGTATGCGGGCTGATGCCCGGGTGCGGAGAAAGCAGTGAAGGGGGAGGGCAGAGCAACGGGACGGGCGTTGATGGCGAAGTCACCACGACCTACGGCGCAATCAGCTCCAAGGTCCGCGGCATGGACCCGATGGATATCGGCGACACGACCAGCAGCGGGATCGCGTCGAATATCTACGACTGCCTCTATCAGTATCACTACCTCAAGCGCCCCTACGAGTTGATCCCCAACCTCGCCGCCGAGATGCCCACGGTCAGCGAGGACGGGCTGACCTACACGATCAAGCTCCGTGACGACGTGGTCTTCCAGGACGACGAATGCTTCACCGAGACCGACGGCAAGGGCCGAAAGCTCGTCGCCCAGGACTTCATCTATTCATGGAAACGCATCGCCGACATCAAAAACGTCTCGAAGAACTGGTGGATACTTGACGGCAAAATTAAGGGCCTGGACGAGTTCCGTGAGTACACCAAGACCGCGGCGAGCAAGGCGGACGTCGATTACAACCGACCCGTCGAGGGGCTTGAGGCGGTCGATGACACCACGCTGAGGATCACACTGGTCAAGCCCTGGCCTCAGGTCACGCAATACCTGGCGCACCTGCCCACGGCGGCGGTGCCCCACGAAGCGGTCTCGCACTACGGCGACGAGTTCCTCAACCACCCGGTCGGCACCGGGCCTTACACGCTCAAGTCCTGGCGGCACGGCAGCAAGATCATCCTCGAACGCAACCCGACCTACCGCGAAGAGTTCTACCCAAGCGAGGGGCAGGCCGGCGACGAGGAGGCGGGCCTGTTGGCCGACGCCGGCAAGCCGATGCCTCTGATCGACCGCATCGATATCTCGATCATCGAAGAGAGCCAGCCGCTGTGGCTGAAGCTGATGGCGGGCGACCTGGACATCGGCGGCATCCCCAAAGACAACTTCGACACCGCCATCTCCCCAACGCGCGAACTGACCCCCGACCTGGTTAAGAAGGGCGTCGTGCTTGAGATGTACGAAGACGCCGCGACCTACTGGTACGGGTTCAACATGGAAGACCCGCTGCTGAGCAACAACAAGCCGCTGCGTCAGGCGATGAACCTCGGCATCGACCGCAAAGATTTCCTCGAGAAGTTCCTGAATAATCGCGGCATCCCCGCGCGGGGCGTGCTGCCGCCGATGATCGCGGGCTACGACAAGGGGATCAACAGCCCCTACACGCAATACGACGTCGAGTTGGCCAAGAAGAAAGTCAAAGAGGCGGAGGCTCTGCACGGCGGGCCATTGCCGACGATCGTCCTGACCATGGGCGGCACGGACAGCACCGCCCGGCAGACCGGCCAATGGTTCATCCGGTCGTACGAGAATATCGGGCTGACGGTCGAGGTCGAGTATATGGACTGGCCCAGCGCTCAGGAGAAGGTCAAGACCAAGAGCGCTCAGATGTACGCGATGGGGTGGGTCGCCGACATCCCCGACGCCGAGAACTTCATGCAGCTGTTCTACGGGCCGAACGAGTCGCCCGGCGCGAACAGCATGAACTACAAGAACCCCGAGGTCGATGCGATCTATGAGAAGATCGCCGTGATGGAGCACTCCCCCGAGCGTATCGAATTGATCCGCCAGATGCAGCAGATGGTGGTCGATGACCTGCCCTGCGTGCTGACGGTCCACCGGGTGGCGTTCATCCTGCATTACGACTGGCTTAAAAACTACAAGCCGCACGTGTTCCAGTACGGGCTGGCGAAGTACCGCAACCTCGACGCCGAGCTCCGTCAACAGCGCGTGGGGAGATAAGCGGATGTTCAGTTATATCGTCCGCCGGCTGTTGTATACGCCGTTGATCGTGATCGGTGTGTTGATCGTGACGTTCCTGCTGTTCCGCGTGGTGCAGGGGGACGTCTCCGCGGAGTACGCCGGGCGCAGCGCCAGCCCCGAGACGGTCGCCGAGATCCGCAAGGAGCTTGGGTTTGATAAGCCGCTATTCATCAACACCGAGGCGGTGAGCGAGCACGGCGTGCTGGCGGTGTTTGACTCGCAGTTTTTCCATCACTTCAAGAGCGCGGTGACGTTTGACTTCGGCCGGGCCCGGGTGAGCAAGCAGAAGGTGTCGTCGATGCTGGCCGACGGGGCGATCCCGTCGCTGACCCTGACCGTGCCGATGTTCCTGGGGACGCTGGTCACGGCCGTGTCGATCTCGCTGTTCATTGCGCTGGTCCGCGGCAGTGTGCTGGACACGTCGGTGGTGGTGGCGTGTGTCTGCGGGATGAGCCTGCCGTTCCTGGCGTTGATTATGTTCGGCCAGTACTTTTTTGCGCACAAGCTCCAGTGGTTCCCGATCTTCGGCTACGAGCCGGGGCTGGCGGGCGCGAAGTATTTTGTGCTGCCCGTGCTGATGGGGGTGTTTGCCGGGCTCGGCGGGGACGTGCGTTTCTACCGCACGGTGATGCTCGACGAGATCAACGCCGACTACATCCGCACCGCCCGGGCCAAGGGGCAGAACACGCCACGCATCCTTTATAAACACCTTTTGAAGAACGCGATGATCCCGATCATCTCCAAGGTCGTGCTCGCGATCCCGTTCCTCTTCCTGGGCTCGCTGCTAACCGAACGGTTCTTCGGCATCCCGGGGCTTGGGTACCTGATGGTCGAGGCCATCGGGCAGCGTGACTTCCAGATCATCAACGCGATGACCTTTGTGATTTCCGTCTTGTTTGTGCTGGGCAACCTGGCGACCGACGTGTGTTACGCGCTGGTCGACCCGAGGGTGACACTGAATTGACCGCAATATCCACCGAACATGTCGCCCCCGCCGCGAGTGCCGGCCGAAGCCTCTGGTACGACGCCTGGCTGCGCTTCCGTCGACGGAAGCTGGCGATGGTCATGCTTGTCATCGTCGGCATCTATGTCCTGGTCGGGATCGGCGTCGCGATGGGCTGGCTTGCCGCCGACTGGAAAGAGAGCGTCGGCGAGGCCTATTCACCGCCGAGCTGGGACACCCCTTTTGGGACCGACATCTTCGGCCAGAGCGTCTTCCGGAAGATGATCTACGGGACAAAGATCAGCCTGTCCGTCGCGTTCTTCGCATCCCTCTTATCGATCGGGATCGGCGTGCCGATGGGCGCGATCGCCGGCTACTTCCGGGGATACGTCGATGAGGTGATCGTCTGGCTCTACTCAACCCTGAGCTCGATCCCCGGACTGCTTCTGATCCTGGCGTTTGCCTACGCCCTCAAAGGCACATCGCTGTTCGGACACAAACTCGACGGGATCACCGCGGTCTACCTGGCGCTTGGGCTGACCAGTTGGGTCGGGCTCTGCCGACTGATCCGTGGCGAAGTCATCAAACACAAGAACCGCGACTACGTCACAGCGGCCAACGCCTACGGGGCGTCCAAGGCCCGGGTGATCTTCCGGCACGTCATCCCGAACGTCACGCACCTGATCCTCATCGACTTCTCGCTACGCTTCGTCGGCTTCATCCACGCCGAGGTGATCCTCAGCTTCCTGGGCCTTGGCGCCAAAGGCGAACCGAGCTGGGGCGTGATGATCGACGACGCCCGGCTCGAACTCAGCCGGGGGTACTGGTGGCAGATGGCCGCCGCGACGCTGGCGATCTTCGGGATCTCCCTGGCGTTGAATATCGTGGGTGATGCGTTGCGTGACGCGCTGGACCCGAAGATCCGGGAATGATTGATCGAGCCGACCCGCGTTCGAGAGAACCCGGGCATCGTGCAGTGAACATACGAGATAAAGACCATGGCAGACACACCCATCATTGAGATCGAAGACCTGGCCGTGAGTTTCCCCGTGCCGGACGCGGCGGGGCGGGGCCGGCGGTTTAACGCGGTGCAGGACGTGAACCTGTCGGTGTATCCGGCTCAGACGCTTGCGGTGGTGGGGGAGTCCGGCTCAGGCAAGAGCGTCAGCGCGATGTCGGTGCTGCAGTTGATCCCGACCCCGCCCGGCAAGTACGAGGCCGGAAAGATCATCTGGCGCGGCGGCGTGCCCGGGTCGACGAAAGAAGGCGACGCGGTTGACCTATTGGCGTTTGACGACAAGCAGATGCGGTCGGTGCGTGGCAACCAGATCGCGATGATCTTTCAGGAGCCGATGACCAGCCTGAACCCCGTGTACACGATCGGCGACCAGATCACCGAGGCGGTGCTGCTTCACCAGAACGTCAGCAAGGCCGAGGCCGACCAGATCGCGATCGCGGCGCTCAGTGACGTGGGCATCGCCGCACCGGCGTCGAGGCTCAAGGAATACCCCCACCAATTGTCCGGCGGGATGCGGCAGCGCGTGATGATCGCCATGGCGCTGGCGTGTCAGCCCAGGCTGCTGCTGGCCGACGAGCCGACGACGGCGCTGGACGTGACGATCCAGGCGCAGATCCTTGAGCTGCTGCGGACCTTGCAGAACCAGAAGCAGATGGCGGTGCTGCTGATCACGCACGACCTGGGCGTCGTCGCCGAGAACGCGGACACGGTCGCGGTGATGTATGCCGGGCGTGTGCTTGAGTACGCATCGGTGTTCGATGTCTTCCAGCGGCCGATGCACCCTTACACACGCGGGCTGCTCAAGTCGATGCCGGTGCTCGGCCGGGAGGTGGATCGTCTGCCGACGGTGATGGACGGGGCGACGATCCCGGAAGACTTCCCGTCGGGCTTCAAAGTGCATCAGCACACGGTCGATCGTAACCCCCCGGGCGGCTACGGCGGGCCGAACAGCCACCTGTATGAAGTCGAGCCGAACCACTGGGTCCTCTGCGAGCCGACCGCAGAAAACGCATCGGCCAAGCCCGCCCACCCGAGGCTGGCGTTCCGCCGGGACGCGGCGACGGCCGGGGTGTAGCGCTA
>CBDUNP010000055.1:0-12072 GCA_965368605.1 uncultured bacterium
TGCCTGACTGGCCTGCTTCTGGTCGTCGGCTGCCAACAGGCCCCCGCGCCGGTACGGCCGGTTGATCTTGGCCCGCAACTCGATGCTCATGGCCAATCCCGGTCGCTTGCGCTGGACACACCTCTGCATGCCCACCTCGAAGCCAGGCAATACTCACCACAAAGCCTGCCCTGGTACGCCGACCGCAACGACCGCTCGCCCGCCGCGAACGCCGGCTATGTGTTGCCGACCGTCCAGAGCAGCGTCACCATCACACGCGACCGCCAGTACTCCAGCCACGGCCGGGCCCACGATCACTTCCAGTCCACCACCTATCGCCGAGAATACCGCCAGTCGGTACGCTGACCGCCCGGTGGGATCGAATCAATCAGCCGGCCTACGATGCCTGATTACAAGCGATGCATTACATGGCATCGGGGATGGATTAAACTGCGTGAGGCGATTGTTCTATTAATATAGTTCCCACGAGTCACCGCAGACCCGACTTTATGGATATCACCTGTCAACAACTCGACCCGGGCGTCATACTGATCAGCCTGAACGGATCGCTGACGGTCGATAACCTCAATGAGCTCCGCGGCCGGGTCGGCGAGTTGCTGGATCAGGGCAGCCACAGCCTGATCGTTGACTGCACCGATTTGAAATTTGTGTCCTCTGCGGGGATCGGTGCGATGGTGATGCTCCACCGGCAGGTCATAGAACGGGAGGCCTCCATCTATTTTGCCGGGGCCAACGGGCCTGTCCTCGAGGTGATGGACATGATGAACCTCGGATCGGTCCTGAACCTCTCGCCGGACACCGACCACGCCCGCCGAGCCCTGGCGCAGACACAACCGGACGCTTCCCGCTAGAATCCATCCCCCCGGCCCGGGCCCGGTATCCCTATGCCAGCCAGGTCGCCGTGGGTGTTGACTTCGTTCAGCTTGGGATGGAACCGCAGGACATGACCAGCCTACAGACCGATGCAGTGACCGGAGCGTTCATGGAGGCCATCCGTGGTGAGGTCTATACCGACCCGGTGAGCCTGGGTATCCACGCGACCGATGCCAGCCATTACCAGATGACGCCCGCCTGCGTGGTCGTGCCCAAAGATGAAGACGATGTCAAGGAAGCGGTGCGGATCGCGGCCGCACACAAGATGCCGATCACCGCGCGCGGCGGCGGGACCAGCCTGGCCGGGCAGACGTTTGGGCCGGGGCTCATCCTGGATTGCTCGAAGTACATGAATCAGGTGCTCGAGGTCAACGCCGAAGAACGCTGGGCACGGGTCCAGCCGGGCGTGGTCCGCGATCAACTCAACACGTTCTTGAAGCCCAAGGGCCTGCACTTCGCACCCGACCCCGCGACCTCCAGCCGGGCCACGGTCGGCGGGATGATCGGCAACAACAGCTCAGGCACACGCTCGGTCATCTACGGCAAGACCATCGACCACATCATCGCAGCCAAGGTCCTGCTCGCCGACGGCACGGTCCTCACACTCAACCCTTGTGACACCGATCAATGGTCGGACCGCAGCGCCGGATCAACACGCGAGGCGGAACTCTACCGAGGCGTCGGCGAGATCATCCGCGCCAACCGTGATGAGATCATCGAACGGTTCCCCAAGACCATGCGCCGCGTCTCCGGCTACAACCTCGACGCTTTCACGCATGCCGCGGGCAGCGCGCCCGACAAGGGCGGCGAGCCCTGGAATCTTGCGAGCCTTATCGTCGGCAGCGAGGGCACGCTCGCCGTCCTGCTCGAAGCCACCGTGCGGCTGGTTGAGAACCCCAAAGCGACTGCCGTCTGCGTGGTGCACTTCGACGATGTCATCGAGTCGCTGCGTCACGTCCCGGCGATGCTCAAACACAACCCGTCGACCGTCGAGCTGCTGGACGACAGCATTATTGTGGAGGGCCGACGCAACCCGTCTTCAGCGCACCTGGCCGACTTCTTCGAAGGTGAGCCCCGGGCGGTTCAGATCGTCGAGTTTATGGGGGACACCCCTCAACTTGCCGCCGAGCGGGCCGAGGCTTTCGCGACAGTCATGCGCGAAAACAACATCGGCTACACCACGGTCATCCGCACCGACCCCATCGGCATCAGCCATATCTGGGAACTCCGCAAGCTGGGCGTCGGCCTCGCGTCCAACATCAAGGGCTCGGCCAAGCCGCTGGACTTTGTGGACGACGCCGCGATCCCCGTACAGCACCTGGCCGAGTACATCCGCCGACTTGTTGAGGTCTGCAACGACCTGAATGTCCCGATCTCGATCTGCGCCCACGCGTCCGTCGGTGTCCTGCACCCAAAGCCCCTGCTGGACCTGCACAAGCCCGAAGACGTCAAGAAGATGCACGCCATCGCCGACGCCGCGTTTGAGATGGTCAAAGAGTACGAAGGCTCCTGGTGTGGGGAGCACGGCGACGGGCTGGTGCGCGGCGAATACATCGAACGGTTCTTCGGACCAAAACTCTATGACGCCTTCCGCCAAGTCAAAGCCCTTTTCGACCCGGACAACCTGCTAAACCCCGGCAAGATCATCGACACCCCCGCGATGACGGAGAACCTCCGCTACGGCACGCCGGGCTACGAACAACGGATCGCCGAGGTCAAGTCCAATTACCACTACCACGACCAAGGCGGCTTCTCGCTAGCGGTGGAGCAGTGTAACGGGCTGGGTGCGTGCAGGAAGTCCAACACCGGCACGATGTGCCCCAGCTACATGGCGACCCGTGACGAGGAGGCGGTGACACGCGGCCGGGCGAATGCGCTGCGGCTTGCGATGAGTGGCCAGCTCGGTCCCGACGCGCTCGAAGGGGATCGTATCCAGGATGTTCTGTCGCTGTGCCTTTCGTGCAAAGCGTGTAAGAGCGAGTGCCCAAACGCGGTGGACATGGCCAAGCTCAAGAGCGACGTGCTTCAGATGCGTCACGACAAGCACGGCACGCCCTTCGGCACACGGCTCATCGCAGAGTCCCCCGACATGGCGCGACGCACAGCCGGCCTGCTCGCTCCACTGGCCAATTTCGCGCAATCGCTCCCGCCGTTCAAAATCATCTTCGAGAAGATCACGGGGATCGACCGACGCCGCCCGCTGCCGAAGCTGGCAAGCAAGACGCTGCCAAAGCTGCTGCGTAACCATCAGGCTCAAACCAAGGCGCCCGCAGAGTCCGGGCGACACGTCGTCCTCTTCGATGACACCTATTCAAACTACTACGAGCCGAACGTCGGCGTCGCTGCGGTGAAGCTGCTTGAAAACCTCGGCTACAAGGTCACCCTCGCCAAGGCCGGCTGCTGCCAACGCCCGCGGCTCTCGAAGGGGCTGGTCAAAGACGCTAAAAAACACGGCACAAAGACGCTCACCAATCTCGACGCCTTCGCCAGGCAGGGCCTGCCGATCCTCACCCTCGAGCCCAGCTGCGCCTCGGCACTCACCGACGACCTGCCCGACCTGATCGACGATCATGACATGGGCAAGCGGGTTTCATCCCAGATCAAGATGATCGATACTTTCCTCGCCGAGGAACTTGAAGCCGGGCGGCTTAAAGGCAAACTCACCAGCAGCATCAAAGACGCGCTGCTGCACGGCCATTGCCACCAGAAAGCGCTGTACGGCAGCACCGCGATGCTCAAACTACTTCAACACGCCGGCGTCAAAGCAAACGAAGTGGATTCCGGCTGCTGCGGCATGGCCGGGTCATTCGGCTACGAACACCACGACCTTTCCATGCAGATCGGTGAGCAGCGTCTGTTCCCCGCTGTCCGCGACAAGGCCGCCGATACCGCGGTGGTCGCGTGTGGGTTCAGTTGCCGGCATCAGATCAAGGACGGCTGCAACGAGACCGCCAGACACCTCGTCGAGGTTCTGCACGTCGAGCCCGAATCACCGAATTAAACCCCAGCACTCCCTCTTATCCGTCAGCCCCCGGCTCTGCCGGGGGATCGGCCGCGTCCATTCACCCCCTGTCACGCTTTATTCACCCGCCCCTTCGATCGGCACTCCCGGACGCAACGGCTCGATCAGCACCACCTGCGGGTCCACCGACTTGATCAGATGCACCTGAGCCACACAGGTTGTCCCGTCGGAGAGCCTGGCGGTCACCCGGTAGTCACCCGGAAACACGCGTGCCCGGACGTTACCCAACTCGTCGGCCGAGGCCTCGATGTCCTCACGCCAGTTCCCGTAGAAGAGGCTGTCGATCGCCCGGCCGCTTGGTGTCGGCAGATTCATTTCATCCATCAAGACACCGCTTGGATCGACCGCCAGCTCGGCGTTCAACCCGGCGAACCAGATGCCTTGCACATTCGGGCGTTCCATCAGCGTCCGCAGCACGGATTCGAGGTTAATCGCTGCGCTGACCTCGCTGTCCCCACCGACCGTCAGAGCGCTGATGACGACCGGGCTGTTGATCTGGTCGATCTTGGATAGCAGCCGCACCAGCGCGCGTCTTTCGAGTCTTCCGCCAAAGCTGTGGTCCAGCGCCACCCCCTGGACCGGGATGAACGCCTCACGCATCGCGGTCAGCCGACGCTGCACCCTCTGCATCCGCATGATGTCTAACGCCTCATCAAAACGCGCAACCGCGAGCGCACCGGAGCTATTTACCGGCACGGCCCCATACAACCGGCGCACCACTGACACCCCCGCACGGTCTTCAATAAAGCCGTGCGCCAACGTCTGTGTGTACATATCGAACTGATCGATGCGCCCGCCGAACCTTTCATAGACCTTTTCGGTGTATCCGATGACTGCCTCGGCCAGGGCTTCGCCTTGCAACTCGGCCGCCCAATCGGGGATACGCCCCGGGTCCGCGGAGACCATCGCACCCCAGCGGACGTGCATGCCTTCAACCTCAGCCTTATCCAACACGCCTTCAATCAGCGCGACCTGTTCGACATCCAGTCCCCCCCCTGCCTCCGGCTGAAGGCTCGGCCAGTCCGTCAGGTGCTCCAGCGACACCGCGTTGAAGCACCGCCAAAACTCCGTGTGCGTATCAGCACCCAGCCCCTGCTGCGGCCATCCCGACGCGGGCAGGACAAGCCCGACGTGGAATGGCGACCGGACCTGCTCGATCCGCACCGACGTGCCCGGCGCGGGTCGACCTTGCGCGTCCAGCACGATCACACGCAGGTCTGTCTTGCGTGCCGCGTCTATCGCCTGTTCCGATTCGTTGACCCACGGGCCGACCAAGAGTTGAGCGGGCGCATGGGTGACAACACACAATACCGCAGCCAGAAACCACCACCGCTGAAACCCTGATCGATTTAACATGCCTGTCCCGTTGGATTCTATGTCAGTAACTGGATCGCGTGATCCAGCGTTTTCACCTGCAGAAGCTGTGCGCCTTTGGGCGCTTTGGTATCGGTCGGCGGGCAGATGATTTTATTAAACCCAAGCCGAGCCGCCTCGTTGATGCGTTGCCCAAGCTGCTGGACGTGGCGGATCTCACCACCCAACCCGATCTCGCCAACCGCGCAGGTGCCCGGCTCGGTCTGTTTGTCGTAATGCGCCCCCGCGATCGCGATCGCCAGCGCCAGGTCCGCCGCCGGCTCGGTCACACGCACGCCGCCGACCCCGTTTACAAAAACATCCTGGTCTGCCAGCCGCAGCCCCCCCCGCTTCTCAAGCACCGCGATCAGCATCGCCAGCCGGTTGGAATCGACCCCGCTGACCTTGCGCTTCGCCGCACCCAGGAACCCCGTCGCCGTCAGCGCCTGCACCTCGACCAGCAGGCACCGCGAACCCTGTAAGACCGGGCAGACGACGCTCCCCGACCGGTTCTGATACTCCTTGGCAAGCAATCCGCTGCCGTCCGACACCGGACACAGCCCCTTGTCGGTCATCTCGAACAGCCCGACCTCCAGCGTCGTCCCGTAGCGGTTCTTGATCGCACGGATCACCCGGTGGCTGTGGTACCGGTCGCCCTCGAAGTACAGCACCGCATCGACCATGTGCTCCAGCAACCTCGGCCCGGCGAGTTGCCCCTGCTTGGTTACATGCCCGACCAGGACCATCGCGATCCCCGCACTCTTGGCTAAGTAGACCAGCTCCTGACAACACGCCCGCAGCTGCGTCACGCTCCCAGGCGCAGCGGGCAGGTCGCCCTTGTAAATCATCTGCACCGAGTCGATCACCACCACGTCCGGCTCGGTCTTGCGCGCCTGCTCGACGATCCGCGCCAGGTTTGTATCTGCCAACACAAACAGGTCTTCCGCGTCGTCGGCCTTCAAACGCTCGGCCCGCATCCTTAGCTGCTGGATCGATTCCTCGCTGCTGACATACAACACCCGCTGATTATTCAGTGCCAGCTGATTCGCCGCCTGCAGCATCAACGTCGATTTTCCGATCCCCGGATCGCCCCCGATCAACACCACGCTCCCCGGCACCATCCCACACCCGCCGCCCACGGATTTACCCTCGTCCCCGGATGTTTCCCCCGTATACCCCGCTGCGCCGTCGTGGCCGTTGACGGTCCCGCCAAGCACCCGGTCCAGTTCCCCGATCCCCGTCGCCAGACGTTCGACCCCGTCGGCCTGCGTATCGACCGAGCGGATCGGCACCGCCTTGGTCGCGGTGGTCACCGCTTCGCCACGCTGCCGGTCTGATGTGGCCGACGCGCCGGCCGTCTCACGGTGTTCTTCCAGCGTGTCCCAGCCCCCGCAGTCCGGGCACTTACCCATCCAACGGGCCTGCACCGCGCCGCAGCTGTTGCACATAAAGGTCACATGGGTCTTGGCCATCCCGTCAGGATACGCGCTGATCCCCGGATCGACCAGCCGTGTTACATTTTCCCAAACCCCGCATGCAATCCATGCGTACCAATCCCCTTACAGCCCCGGGCTTTTGATGCCCGCCCCACCCACGCCTACAATCATCCGCTGGCCTGACCCCGATTTATCCCGCATCGACGCGAGTATCCCGATATGACCAAACCCAACACCTGGCGTCTTGTCTTTATTATTGCCGCGACCGGCCTGATGGTCGTCCTGACCGACGCCTGGGCCGCCAAGCAGGCCGAGACCTACAAACAGTTTGACCTCCTGGTCGATATCCGCCACGAGCTGGTCGAAAACTACGTCGAGGCCCCGGACCAGCTTGAACTGGTCGAGGCCGCGGTGCAGGGCATGGTGGACTCGCTGGACGACCCTTACACGGTCTTCGTCCCGGCGGAGCACGTCGAGCAGTTCTCTGACCGGCTGACCGGATCGTTCTCCGGCATCGGTGCACAGATCGACATGCACGAAGGACGCCCGCGGATCAGCACGCCTCTGGAGGATTCCCCCGCGTGGAACTCCGGCATCATGGCCGGCGACATCATCCTGGAGGTCGATGGCGTGTCGACCCAGGACCAGGACCAGATGGACATCATCGAACGCATCAAGGGCGAGGCCGGCACCGATGTCGTCCTCAAGGTCCGGCGCGAGACCGGCGAGGAACTGGACATCACCGTCACCCGTGCAGAGATCAAGGTCAAGACCGTCCGTGGCGCAAGGCGGACCGCCGACCAGAGCTTCGACTTCATGCTCGACCCGGAAAACAAGATCGGCTACGTCCGCCTGTCCCAGTTCACCGATCAGACCGTCAGAGAACTCCGCGAAGCCTTGATCGAGTTAAACGAATTGGGGGCGAAGGGGCTGATCCTCGATGTCCGCTTCGACCCCGGGGGACTGCTCGAGTCGGCCTGGCAGGTCAGCGACATGTTCTTGACCGAGGGCCAGCGCATCGTCTCGACCAAGGGGCGCAAATGGAAAGAACAGATCTTCGACTCGACCGAAGACACGATCATGCCGGACACGCCGCTGGTGGTGCTCGCCAATGAAGCCAGCGCCTCGGCGTCGGAAGTCGTCACCGGCGCGCTGTCGGACAACAAGCGGGCCCTGTTCGTCGGCACACGCACCTTCGGCAAGGGCAGCGTCCAGCAGGTCCGCGGCCTGGAAAGCGGCATGGGGGCCTTGAAGCTCACCGGCGCTTACTACTACCTGCCCAGCGGACGGAATATCCACAAGAAGCCCGACGCCGAGGTCTGGGGCGTCGACCCCGACGAGGGCTGTTACGTCCCGATGACATTTGAGCAGTACGAGAAGATGCTGAACCTGCGTCGCGAAGCCGACACCATCCGGGCCGAGAACGGCCACGAGGACGAGGTGACGGTGACGCCCGAATACATCGAGAACGACCTGCTGGACCCCCAACTCGCCGCGGCGCTGCGTGCGGTCCTGGGCAAGATCGAGACGGGCACCTGGCCCAAGGTCGGGCTCGCCAACGCCGATGAATTAGTCCGACTCCGTGAACGGCAACTGCTGGAACGCCGCCGGGACCTGCTGCTTGAAGAACTCGACCGCGTTGAGTCAGAACTGTCGGAGGCTGAAAACGACGAAGTCGTTAGCGTCTCAGAAGAAGACACCGTGGTCAATCAATCCGAAGCAGAAGCCGAAGCAAAAGCCAAGGCTGAAGCCGAAGCAAAGGCCAAGGCAGAAGCCGAAGCGAAAGCCAAGGCCGAAGCCGAAGCGAAGGCCAAGGCCGAAGCTGAAGCAAAAGCCAAGGCAGAAGCCGAAGCAAAAGTCAAGGCCGAAGCCGAAGCGAAGGCCAAGGCCGAAGCTGAAGCAAAAGCCAAGGCCGAAGCTGAAGCAAAAGCCAAGGCAGAAGCCGAAGCAAAAGTCAAGGCCGAAGCCGAAGCGAAGGCCAAGGCCGAAGCCGAAGCGAAAGCTAAGGCTGAAGCTGAAGCGAAAGCCAAGGCCGAAGCCGAAGCGAAGGAAGCTGAAGACAAACCTCAGCCGGTGGAGCAGCCGTGACACTGATACTCGGGCTGGAAACAAGCTGCGATGAAACCGCCGCGTCGGTCGTGCGGGACGGTAGATTCGTCCTGTCCAATGTCGTCGCCACCCAACACGACCTGCACGAGCGCTACCGCGGCGTTGTCCCCGAGATCGCCAGCCGTGCGCACCTGCAGAACATCAACCCCGTCATTCATGAGTCGCTTGAACAGGCCGGCGTGGCACTCAATGACCTCGACGCCATCGCCGTGGGGCACCGCCCGGGCCTGATCGGCTCGCTGCTGGTCGGCGTCAGCGCCGCCAAGACCCTCGCATGGTCCGTCGGCAAACCCCTGATCGGCGTCGATCACGTCAAGGCCCACCTGCATGCCGCCGCGATGATCGCCACGCCGCCTGGGACCACACCCGATCCCGACGAAGACCCCGGGCCGCTGGCCTTCCCCGCGTTGGGGCTGGTCGTCTCCGGCGGGCACTCCAGCATCTACCAGATGCGGTCCGCCACCGACCTGACCCTCATCGGCTCCACCATCGACGACGCCGTGGGCGAGGCCTACGACAAGGCCGCCGTCATCCTGAACGTCGGCTATCCCGGCGGCCCCAAGCTCGACAAGCTCGCCCAACAGGGCGACCCGACCTCCCACAAACTCCCCCGCTCCATGCTGAACAAAGACAGCCTGGACTTCTCGTTCAGCGGACTCAAAACCGCCGTCCTTTACACCGTCCGCGGCCACCCCAAGGGCCGAGGCAGCGCGGCGAAATTCGAACGCGGCATCGACGACCTCAGCGAATCACAAATCGCCGACATCGCCGCGTCGTTCCAGGCCGCCGCGATCGACGCCGTCATCGCCAAACTCAAACGCGCCATCGAATACATGACCCACCAGGGCTCGGCCCCGCAATCCCTGGTGGTCGGCGGCGGCGTCAGCGCCAACTCGCTGCTGCGTGTCCGCGCGGTGCAGCTCGGCGAAGAACTGGGCATCACCGTCCGCATCCCCGCCTTCGCCTACTGCCTGGATAACGCCGCCATGATCGCCGGCCTGGCGCACACACACTTCACCGACGGCAACTTCGCCGACCTCGACCTCCCCGCCATCGCATCCGGGTCGGTGTGAGAGTAACCGTCAATCCGCCTGCGCCGTCTGCATCGGCTCAGACTCGGCCAGCAATGCCTCGACCGCCGCGTCGACCGATCCGTTCTTGCAGTCCGCGATACGCAGGTTGCCCGCACGGTCGATCAGGTAGTAGTCGGGGTAGCCGTTGACCCGGTAGGCATCATCCGTCTCGCCGTCGATATCCACCGCGATCGGGAACTCGATGCCGTACTCCTTCGCGGTCGCGGCCATGTTCTCGCCACCGTTTGTATTGCAGACGCCGATAACGACCAGCCCCGCCTCGGCGTGCTTTGCCTGCAATTCATTGTTGTGCGGGATGCTACGGATACAGGGGCCACACCACGTCGCCCAGAAGTCTAGCAACACCACTTTGCCCTTGAGGTCTTGCAGAGTGAGCGACTCGCTGTTGATCCAGTTTTCCACCGCCAGCGTTGGCGGCGGCGAGCCCTCTAAACCGGCCAGGCGTTCACGCTTCTTAGCGTCGCCTTCCAACCAGGCCGTGTCGATCACCGCGCCGCCATCGACCGCCGTGGACTTTTCTTCCCCGGCTTTCTGCGCGTCATCGCCTCCCTCGCCTCCGCTGGCCGTGTCGTCGGTCTGATACGGCTGTTCCTCAAGAATCGAATCAATCACGTCATCCACATAGCTGGGCTTTAGCCCCACCGCACGAACGATCTGATTCCGATCCACCACCGCATACGTCGGCCACCACATCGTGTTCCACGCCTCGGCCACCTTGTAGGTCGAATCCTTCCCCACCGGATACTTGATCCCATGCTCCTTGGCGACCTGCTTCATCTTCTCCTGACCGCTCCTGGACCCACACACCCCCACGACCACCACGCCGTCCTTCGCGTATTGCTCCGCCATCTCGTTGTTGTGCGGGATGCTGCCGATGCAAGGGCCGCACCACGTCGCCCAGATATCCACCACCACAATCTTGTCCTTAATCGATTTGGCGGTCGGCTCACCATTGATCCAATCCGTCAGCACGATATCCGGCGCACGCTGGCCGATCATCGCGTCGTGTACCGCTCGCTGTTCCTCATTGCCCCAGAACCAGTCGCTCGGATAAGGATTCTCTCCCGCAACCGCGCCGGACACACCCACCAACCATGTCATCAACAAAGCCAGTGAAACGGTAACGCTACGTGCAGACATGACAATTCCCCTTTCGATTTGATGCGTTTCAACCTGAATACACCAGCCGTAGTGTACTCACGATCAACACTCAAGCCTATTTTAAACCTTCCAGTTTATGTCTGTACTCGGCCCACCTCCCGGCCTTTCCATTTCACGGCACTCCCCACGCCAATCCCCTAGAATCCCCCCCCATGGCTTTCGAACTCATCTTCCTCGGTACCGGCACCAGTGCCGGCGTCCCCATGATCGGCTGCGGCTGCGAGGTCTGCGCCTCCGACGATCCGCGCGACCAGCGAACACGCCCAAGCGTCCTGGTCCGCTACACCGACCAGGCGCCCGATCAACCGCCACGCCAGTTCCTGATCGACACCTCCCCGGACATGCGACAGCAGGCCCTGTCGCTGGGGCTTAACCGGATTGATGGTGTGTTGTATACCCACGCCCACGCCGATCACATCTTCGGGCTGGACGACCTGCGTCGGTTCAATGCGGTGATGAAGACCGCCATCGACATCCACGCCGAGCCGATGGTGCTCGCGTCGCTGCGGAATATGTTCCCGTATGTCTTCGCCCCCGAGAAGAATATCAACAAGTCGTTCGTCCCCACGCTCATCGCCCACGAGCTAAAACCCGACGCCCCGCTGGAACTCTTCGGTGCCACCTGGACCCCGATCCGCCTGATGCACGGCCGGCTCCCGATCCTCGGCTTCCGCATCGATTTCGCTGGCAATTCAATCGCCTACTGCACCGATGTCTCGACCATCCCCCCGGAAACCTATCCACACCTGGAGGATCTTGACGTCCTGGTGATCGACGGCCTGCGTTTCCGCCACCACCCGACCCACCTGACCATCGACCAGGCCCTCGAACAGATCGAACGCATCAAGCCGAGGCAGGCCTACCTGACGCACATCTCCCACAGCATTAAACACGCCGACGTACAACCCACACTGCCGGAGCACGTGTTTCTGTCGCATGACGGATTGGTGGTGGATGTGGATACCAAGCTAACCCGCCAGAATGGCGAGTCTATTTAGTTAAACCACACGGAACCCGGTTGCGG
>CBDUNP010000056.1:0-11752 GCA_965368605.1 uncultured bacterium
ATGTACCTCGACAAGGAAGGCGAGCGCGTCCACGCATGGACCACCAGCTGGGGCGTCTCCACCCGCCTGATCGGCGGACTCATCATGACCCACTCTGACGACGACGGCCTGATCCTCCCGCCGAAGCTCGCGCCTGCGCACGTCGTGATCATCCCCATCACGTTCAAGGCCGACGACCCCGACGCCGTGCTTGATTACTGCTACAAACTCCGCGACGAGCTGAAGAACCAGACCTACGAAGGCCGGCCCATCGAGGTCGAGCTCGATAACCGCGACATCAAAGGCGGCGACAAGGTCTGGTCCTGGATCAAGAACGGCATCCCCGTGCGTCTCGAGGTCGGCCCCCGCGACATGGCCGAAGACTCCGTCTTCATGGGCCGACGCGACAAGCCGCACAAAGAAAAGAAAGGCGTGAAACGTGCCGAGTTTGTTGAGAGCCTGCCCACGATTCTTGCCGAGATGCAACAGAACCTCTTCGACCGCGCCAAGGCCTACCGCACCGAGCACACGCGCGTCGTCAACGCCAAGGACAAGTTCTACAAGTTCTTCACCCCCAAGAACGCCGAGCAACCCGAGATGCACGGCGGATACGCCGTCGCCCACTGGTGCGGCGACGAGACAATCGCCGACCAGATCCAGAAAGACCTCGGCGTCACCATCCGCTGCATCCCCCAACAAGACGCCGACCTCCCCGGCCTCGACGGCCCCGGCAAATGCATCTTCACCGGCAAAGAAAGCCCGACCCGCGTGCTATGGGCGAAGTCATATTGATCTGTATGTGATTCCGAAAACGATACACAACAACTTAGACTTGGCCTGCTATGCCGCTATTCAATTACAGCAAGTGGCTGCCGCTCATAGGCGAGAAGCTCGTATTGGCAAAGTATGTGCTTTACGTCTCTGTCCCAACCTGGCTACTTGTTGGCGTTTGCTATGCAACGTTGTTTAGTGCCGATCAACAGATCAGTCCAGAACCGGACGCCCCAGCCAGTGCAGCAGAAACCATTGTTGTGGTGGCGGTCATACTGTCGTTTATGGTGCCGTATATTATGGTCCAGACTGGCATCATGATGCTGATAGCTACGAAGTCGATCAAAGTATCGCCCTATGCCGTGATTCCAGAAATGAGGCCCATGATTGATGCGCTTCGAATCGAGAAAAATATCTCTCTGACCAAAGCACAAACGAGGTCTTATTACATTTTTTGTGCCGCTATGGTGATCGCGATATATCTCCTGAATTGGATCAAGGCACCACCACAATAAGTACTGCCGAACCACAGACGATCAATCACCGTAAACACACCCCCTACTTATCCCGCCAAAACCCCGCCAGCAGCGCCGCGAGGAACAGCGCGATGGCAATGAGTTTAAGCCCGTCTTCCAGCCAGCCGCTGATGCGCCAGGCGTCGGCGAACACCATCGCGGCGAAGACCACCGCACCGGCCGAGCCGAACCACACCAGCGGGCGGATCGCCAGCAGCGCCCGGCGGTACTTCCAGGCGACGATCAGCAGGTACACGCCGTACAACGCGACCAGCGCGTAGTCGAGGTTGCCCCAGACCATGTGCTTGGGGTCGATGCCCATCAGCCAGGCGCGGAAGTTGTCTAAGGATTCGTGGAAGCGGAACCAGTCGTCCAGGGCCGCGATGAGAAACGCATACGTCGCGTGCGTCCACACCGGATACGCCTCGACGCCCGCCCGCCGCCAACGCTCGCGGGTCGACCACGCCACCGCGGCGCAGACAAACAACAGCGTGACCGACATCCACGTCCCCGGTGCGTTCTCGTGAAACAGCTCGTGCGACTCGCCCCACCACACCGCGCCCGCCACCGCCAGCACCGCGACGTAGAGGCACATGCCCGGGACCAGAACACCGGCACACAAGCCATACTTACACCGCGAGGGTAATCGGTCCCAACGTTCACGAACGGAAACGGAATACGTGCCACCCATATCGGTAGATTAAAAAACAGGACAAGGGTTGTAAAGAAACTGAGTTTCATTTGCACGTCACCCGCCGCAGCACATACCCGACCGGTATACTCAACGCATGCCCTTTCAGCCGCATCACCAAAAAACGATCGACCGCCTGACCGCCGAATATAAAGACGACCCGAACTACCCCGCGCTGATCATCGGCGGATCGGTCGCCAAGGGATGGGCACGCCCGGATTCGGACGTGGACTTCCTGATCGTCACCACCGAGCCGGAGTTCGAACGTCGTCGCCGATCCACCACGCCCGGCGAGTTGTTCATCAACCGTACCGATTTGTGTGCTGAAGACTATCCGGGGGGCGGCTACGTCGACGGCAAGATCATCAGCGCCTCGTTCCTGGAGAAACTCGCCAAGCACGGCAACGAGCCCTCCCGCGCCGCCTTCAACGGCGCGTTCCTGGCGTACTCCCATCTCCCGGGACTCGACGAACTCATTAAGAAAATCCCCATCTACCCCGAGGCGAAGCGCGACGAACGGATGCGCGCGTTCTACTGCATGGCCTTTATGGGCCGATGGCTGATGAACGAGGCGACCCGCCACCAAAATCCCTACACCATCACCCGCGCCGCCTCGCAGCTCGTGCTCTACGCCGGCCGGCTGATCCTGGCCTACAACCGGACGCTGTACCCGTTTCACAAATGGCTGATGCACGCCCTGGAAGCCGTCGACGACAAGCCCGCCGACCTGATCCTACACATGCACGCCCTGCTGAAAGACCCCACCCCCGAGAACGCGGACACGCTGTTTGAGCAAGTGAAGGCGCACGTCAATCTGGGGGTGCCCGATCTGGAAGCCTACACCTGGTTTATGACCGACGTCGAGTGGAGCTGGATGTCCGACAGCGCGCCGATCGAAGACTGGTAAACCCGTGCTTCAGTGGACAAAGCATCCGGCCAGTAGAATGAGTGTGTATTGCATCATTACCGACCTCGCTATATTCCGTCACCCCCGCGTAGGCGGGGGTCCAGGCGAAGGCCAGGCTGGATTCCCGCCTGCGCGGGAATGACAAACAACTATTGCAAACCGCACTAGTCGGTCACGGTTTCTTCATCCACGTCCGTGTTACCCGCCGTCAGTGTGGACCCGTTGACCCAGCCCTCGAGCGCGGCCAGCTGCCCACCGACCTCCGGCTTGATCGCCGGCTTGAGCATCTCCCGAAGCTCGCGGCAGATCGTCATCACCTCGGCCTTGCGGTTCTCTCGGCGGTATCGCTGCGCGGTATCGATGAACTGCCCCACGATCCGGTCGTCGGTCAGGGGGACGCCCCGGCCGGCCGACTGCGCCAACAACTCCTGAGCCACCGTAAACGCGCTGTCGATCTGCCCCTCTTTCAGATGCGCACTGACCATGCCCCGCCCCAGACGATCCATCTGCGTATCCGACAGCGTTGACGCCTGGGTCGCGACCGACTGGAAATCCGCCAGCGCGGCGGCCGCATCGTTCGTCTCAAGACGCAACAGCCCGCGCGTGAGCAAGAGCTCCAGGTGCTCCGCCTGACTCAGCGCGTGCTCCTCGGTGCGTCCAATCGCGGACGACAAGACCTCAAGACGCAGCTGGTCCGACTCACCGATATTCGACAGGTGCCGGGAAGTATCCAACACCGCATCAGCCGGAACGCGCGACGACATCGCGACCAACGCACGCCGCCAGGCCTCGACATGACGCTCCCGCTGCGGGCGGTTGGCCGTGAGGATGTTCAGCGTGTAGGCCCCCTTGCCGCGCCTGGTGGCCGCGGCGATCAGGATCGGCTGGATCTCCGCCACCGTCACGCGGTCCGCCAGGAAATCCAGGGGCCGGTCCGAGTCCGCCCACGCCTGCGCCGCCGCCTGCTTCACCGTCGTGTTCGGGTGATCGATCCACAACGCGATCCGCTTCCAGTCGTCCTTGTTCCCGACCCGGCCCATCAGCGTGATCACCGAGGGGTGCGGAGGCTGATCGTCCTGCACATTCTTGCGCGCCAGCTTCGCCGCCCTGTTGACCTGCGAGCGTTTCATCAGCTCGGCATCAAACGCCGACGCCAGCGACGCCGCCGCGTCTTCCCGCAACGCCTCGTCCTCCAGCAGGTCGATCGCCGGGTCCACCGCCAGCGCCTGCGGCATCCGCGACATCATCTGAAGATAAGCACTCAATACCGACGCGACCTGCTCGCTCTCTTCGCCAAGACGCTCAGCCACCAGGGCCGCCGCCGGGCCGTCCGACAGGTCACGCAGGTGTTCCGCCGCCTTGGCACGGATCGAAGGGACCTTGTCCGTCAACCGCCCACGCAACGCCTCGCGCAACGCCTCATCAAATGGCAGGTCGTCCAGAAGACGCTGCCCCGCCAGGTCCATCCCCAGCTGCCGGATCGGCGTCAACGGGTCACGCAGCATGTACACCAGCACGCCCGGCCGACCCTGTGGCGAGTTCGCCTTGTACAGCGCCCGCTGCGATTCGAGCAGCTTGTCCTCGAGCTGGTGATCCAACGCACGCCGACGCGACTCACGCCGTTCAAAGTTTTCCAATAGATGCTGTGTCCACTCCTTGGCCCACAGTCCTTTGTTCTGCTCCCACCACGAGCCCCACGCCTGACGGTCGGCGTCGTAGTGGTCCAACGCCGTGAGGATGCCCAACGCCGTGAACGACGCCTGCTGCACCAGCTCCGGCTGATCCGCGTCCGACAGGTCCATCAGGACGCCCGCGGTCTGCGTCGTCCGGTCGTGCCCCAGTGTCAGGATCGCAGCGACCCGGCGGACATCAGGCTCATCACGATCGCGTGCAATCTTGCTGAGCTGCTTGATCACGTCCGAGTCATCGAACCGCCCCAGCGCCGCCGCCAGGTCCTGCGACAACCCCGCGTCGACCTGGCCCAGCAGGCCGATCAACGGCTGCGCCAATTCCTTCGGCGGATCATCCGGGAACGTCGCGACCGCCTGGATCACCGCACGCCAGCCGACCCGGCTCTGCTGCGTGGTCAGCGCCAGCGTCAACGCGCCGGTCGCCTCCTTGTCGCGCATCTCCAATAGCTCACTCGCCGCCGCCGCACGCTCCGCCAGGCCCAGCCCGTCGGACGTCAGCCGGCTCCACGCCTCGGTGATTGGCGAAGACGAACCGGACTGCGCAACCACCTGCGCGGGCCAGGCAAACCCAATCAACAACAACCCGATTACGAAAATAGATGTCAGGCCGAACCGATTAAACCCGGCCCGGGGGGCGGTCGCGCCCCGAAGATTGTGTGATTCAGCCTTGCACATGAGTTACCCGATCGAATGAAAGCAGGAAAAATAAGATTGTATCAACGACCATGGATAGCCGTCTGACCGATAATCATAGGCAACGTAAACCCACAAAACACGGCTATTTCAGCAGGAATTACGGCACCACCCCGCTCTCTAACTATCGGCAGGCAGGCCCGGATATCCGTACTACAAATCCGCCGCCCGACATCGCGCCCGGGAACAACCCCCCGCCTGAAACCGCGGACCTCGAATCATCAGACGCACCAACCGCCCCCGGGTTCACCCCCGGGTTCGTCCCCGGGTTCGACATCACCGGCCAGTGGATTACCATGAGCCCCCGCCACGCCGTGTGGCCGGGCCTGCAACCGACCGATAAGAAGCGACGTGACACGCCATGATCGACCTGAAAGACCTGCGAGCCAATCCCGACAAGTACCGCACCGGCATGGTGAACAAGGGCTACCCCGCCGAGCTGCTGGATCAATTGCTCGCCGCCGACGCCGAGCTGCGCCCGCTGATCACCCGCCGCGAACAGCTCACCGCTGAGAAGAACCAGATCGGCAAAGAGATCGGCAAGCTCGCCGGGCAGATGAAAAAGGCAGACGCCGAGCAGAAACAAGCCCTGCAACAACAGATGCAGGAACTCAAGGCCAGGCCCGACGCGCTCAAGGAAGAAGAAGCCGCCCTCACCGGCAAACTGACCGAGCTTGAAGCCCAACGCGACCAGCTCTGGATCCGCATCCCCCAGCCCGCCGACCCGGACGTCCCCGTCGGCAAGTCCGCCGACGACAACATCCAGCTGAGTACCTGGCACCCCGACTGGTTCGACCCCGCCAAGTCCTTCAAGGATAACAAAGGCTTTGCCCCTAAAACCCACATCGAACTGGGCCAGGCGCTGGGCCTGTTTGACTTCGAGCGTGGCGTCAAGATGGCGGGCAGCCGAAGCTACGTGATGACCGGCGACGGGATGCGCCTGCACCAGGCCGTCCTCCGCTTCGCGTTCGACTTCATGACCAACGAGAACGGGTTCACGCCTTTGAGCGCCCCGGTCGTCGTCCGCGACGAGTGCATGGTCGGCACGGGCTTTTTCCCCGACGGCAAGGAACAGGCCTACGAAATCAAGGAAACCGACCGCGGCGGCGGCTACGACCTTTACCTCACCGGCACCGGCGAAGTCGGGCTGATGGGCTACCACCAGGGCGAGATCCTCGAGGCCGACAGCCTGCCGCGGTGCTACACGACGGTCAGCACCTGCTTCCGGCGCGAGGCCGGAGCCGCCGGGAAAGACACCGCCGGGCTGTATCGCGTGCATCAGTTCGACAAGGTCGAGCAGGTCGTGATCTGCAAGGCCGACGAGCAGACCTCCCGGGACTGGCACAAGAAGATGCTCGGGTTCGTCGAGGCGCTCTTACAAAAACTGGAACTGCCCTACCGCCTGCTTCAGTGCTGCACCGGGGACCTGGGCACGAAGAACGCGGACATGATCGACGTCGAGGCTTGGATGCCCGGGCGCGGCCCCGAGGACGCTGAAGGCAACCCCCTTGGCGAGTACGGCGAAACCCACTCCGCCAGCCGGCTCTACGACTACCAGTGCCGACGCCTGAACATGCGTTACCGTGACCCCGAGACGAAGAAACCCGTCTTCTGCCACAGCCTGAACAACACCGTCGCCGCCAGCCCCCGTATCCTGGTCGCGATCCTGGAGATGTATCAGAACCAGGACGGCAGCATCACCGTCCCCACCGCCCTTCGGCCCTACATGAACGGTATCGACCAGCTTGGGCGGCCATAAAATAAGCACCGCTTATATTATATAACAATTGCGCGGCGGGCCGCAACGGGACAATTCTCGTAAACTATTTCACATCAAGCACTTAGACCTTGCATATTGACCTTGGGCACTGATTCTGTTAGAATGAGGTCATCATGCCTACCCCAACGCGTAGCAACGCGAAAAAATCCCGGGGCTCGAAAAAGACAACTGCTGGCAAAACAAAGACTAAAAGCAAGACGGCTTCCAAGTCGTCCGAGAGTCCTGCCGCCTCGTCTGCCTCGAGCATCAAGATCACCAACTACACCACCGCTCTGCGCTGGCTCTATGAGCACGTGGACCACGAGCGGATGCGGATGGTTCGCTATGACGAGCGCACCTTCAACCTCAGCCGGATGCGCAAGCTGCTGGATGCCCTGGGCAACCCCCACCAACAGCTCAAGACCGTGCAGATCGCCGGGACCAAGGGCAAGGGCTCGACCTGTGCGATGCTCGCGAGCATGCTCCAGGCCTGCGGGTACACCGTGGGCGTCTACACCAGCCCGCACCTGATCGACCTGCGCGAGCGGATCACGATCGACGGGCAGATGGTCAGCTACAACGACGTCGCGGAGATCTTCAAGCTGATCGCGGCCAAGGAGTCCGTCGTCGGCGCGACCCCGCCGACCTTCTTCGAGATCATGACCGCGGCGGCGCTGCGGTACTTCGCCGACCAGGCGGTCGACATCGTGATCCTCGAGACCGGGCTGGGCGGTCGGCTGGACTGCACGACGGTGGTCGATCCGTTGGTCACCGGCATCGCACACATCAGCCTGGACCACATGAATATCCTCGGCGAGACCCTGCCTGAGATCGCACGCGAGAAGGCGGGCATCTTTAAGAGCGAGGTCCCCGCGTTGAGTGTGATCCAGGAGCCGGAGGTCAAGGAGGTGCTTCAGTCCTGTGCCGACGCCGTCGGCGCACCGCTGGAGACGACCGGCGACCAGATCGACTTCTCGTACCGCTTCGAGGCCAACCGTGAGTTGGGCCCGCACACGCGCGTCTGCCTGACGACCCCGACCAGCCGGTTCGAGCACCTGCCGGTCCCGCTGCGTGGCGAACACCAGGCACACAACTGCGGGCTGGCCCTGGCGATGCTCGACAAGCTGCGGGCTCATGGGTTTAACCTCCCGGAAGAAAAAGTCATCGAAGGCCTGGCCCAGACCGAGCTGGCCGGACGCATGGAGCAGGTCTGGAAGCAGCCCCGGGTCATCCTGGACGGTGCCCACAACGCGCACTCGATCAAGGCGTTGATCCGTTCGCTGGGTGCTCATATCAAGTATGACTCGCTGGTGATGATCTTCGGCTGCGGCCAGGACAAAGACGTCAGCGGGATGCTCAAGGAGATATCGCTGGGTGCGGACAAGATTATTTTCACCCGCGCCAAGAACAACCCCCGCGCAGTTGAGCCGGATGACCTGCAGAAGCAGTTCAAGGATATCTCCGGCAAGATGGTGCAGGTCGCGCCGAAGTTCAAGGACGCCCTGAAACTCGCCGCCAGCGCGGTCAGCCGGGACGACCTGATCATCATCTGCGGCAGCTTCTACCTGGCCGGCGAGGCACGGAAGTATTTCCTGGACGCGGCGAACAAGCCGAGGCCGCGGCGGTAAGCTGATTGTTACATAAAACAACCCAGAGCCCACGTTCGTTTGGACGTGGGTTTTTTTGTGGGCGGGGTGAACCGCGAAGGCGCGAAGAGCGCGAAGAAGAAGAAGAAGAAGAAGAAGTTAACCACAGAGGGCATAGAGAGCACAGAGGAAGGCGGAGATAGAGAGTATCTGCAGATTGCACAGATGACACAGATTTCGGAAAGAGCGAAAGGCAAAGGAAGAGTGTGGACAGATGACAGGGGTGACGCGATAGGATGGGCGAAAAGATCGCACGTTTGATCTTGTCCATCCTGCCATCCTGTCTAGACTCTTTTCTTCTCTGTGTTCTCTGTGCCCTCTGTGGTTAAATCCGAATTCTTTGCCTTCCTTTGAGTTCTTCGCGTCTTCGCGGTGAATTCTGCATTCCTGTCTTCACTTCAGCCATCATCGATCAGAGACCAGCAATCTAAAACCCACGAGGTTCCGGCGTTTGACGGCAGGCACGGCGCGTCGGGACCAGGCCGAGGCCCGTATCCTGTTTGTCCGTCGTTCAGCCGGGGCGTCCGCTGCCAAGTCCCGTCACCGGGCACACCTTTTGAATGTGCCTTTCCGTAGCGGGCAGCCCTCGAGTCCTGGTCCTTTTAATCTTTGGATGCTCGGGGCAGCTGTCGACGCCGTCGTGAGATTGTCGGCAGGCACGATCCGAAAGAACACGTGCCTCTACCTATGGGAGAAAAGTCGGATTTGTGCGCAGGTCGGTGTCATAAGCGGTGGGTCAAGTGCCACAAGTCTTACGCGGGCTTAGGGAAATGATTATTGATTTAAATAGTTTGTATAGCCAGGAAGTCAGGTGGTTTGTGCGCACAACATTACGGTGGGGATCACTACGCTCCACCCACCCTACTCGCTTGCGGGCACAATTGACACCCCCAATATATGTAGTCAGGATAACACTAATCTTTAGCCGGCAAATAACACATCTATATTAGGAGGCCTCCGGGTGAACAATCATGTCAAAAAAGAAAAAGAAGAAGAAATCCAAGAAGAAAACAGTGCAAAAGAGAGGAAAGGGAAGCAAGCGGCCACCGCCACGAAAGAAGAAGAAATAGTAGACGTCGATGATGGCGTTGACTACAAACGCCTTGAAGATGATGCCTGCTGGTATTCAGATCAGATCTCAAAATCAGTTCGATGGTTAAGCATAGCTGTTATCGGTGGGATTTGGTCAATACTCACAGCCGACCGACTCGTACTATCAGATTCAACCGCCGGTGGCTTTACCACGAGCCAGCTAATAGCAACCGCATTTATCTTGGCCTCGCTTTCCCTCGTCTTAGATTTATCACACTACATCGCTGCCTACTGCGCAACCTCATCTGGAATAGATCGATGGGAAATAGGCTTTAAATACAGTGTTCAATACCTAGGCCGGTCGGGCCATATTTTATACGTCGCTTCTCGCTGCTTATTCTGGTCAAAGTTAATCGTCGCGACGATTGCCGGGGTTGTATTCTGTTTAATTGCTTCTGCAATCCAGCTTACTATAGAAATTCCTTAAATATACGCTGCAGCATTCGCCAAGTATTTTGACTGTACGAGGAATATCCTGCATAGATATCTAGGACTGCTGTATCCCTATAACTTCGAGACATCACCCCAGTGTTTCGACCTGGATGGTGTCGACGGTTTTGTCTTTGATGGTGGCTTCGGTGACGAAGACGACGGTGGAGCCTTGGGGGACGAGGTTGTTTTTCAGGAGGTGTTCGCCGGCGTCGCGGACGGTCTGGTTGGGGTCGTATTGGAAGTCCAGGAGGATCGGGTGGATGCCCCAGAGCAGGGAGAGTTGGGGGAGGAGCGTGGGGTTGTTGGTGAAGGTGATCATCTTGCACTTGAGCAGGCGGGTCCAGGCGGCGTGGTGGGCCATGCGTCCGGAGCGGGTGAAGACGACCATGGCGGCGGCGTTGAGTTCTCTTGCGAGGTCGGCGGCCTGGCGGACGATCTTTGAGTGGATATCGCCGGGCGTTGCTTTGAGTGCGAAGCCTGCGCCGCCGGAGCGTTCGATGCGTCGCGCGATGCGGTCCATGGCATCGATGCAGGGCAGGGGGTATTTGCCGATGGAGGTTTCGCCGGAGAGCATGATGGCGTCGGCCTGCTCGAAGACGGCGTTGGCGACGTCGGTGACTTCGGCGCGGGTCGGCGAGGGGGACTCGATCATCGACTCGAGCATGTGGGTCGCGACGATGACGGGCTTGCCCTGGGTGACGCAGCGCTTGACGATCTTGCGTTGCAGGGGCGGGAGGTCTTCGAAGGCGACTTCGATCCCAAGGTCGCCGCGTGCGATCATGATGCCGTCGGCCGCGGCGATGATTTCTTCGATATTGCGCACGCCCTGCTGGTCCTCGATCTTGGCGACGATCTTCTGCGGGGATTTTTTGTAATCGAGGATGGCGCGGAGGCGTTGGACGTCCTGGGCCTCGCGGACGAAGGACATGGCGATGAAGTCCACGCCCAGCTCGATGCCCAGTTCGATGTCGGCGATGTCCTTGTCGGTCAGTGCGGGGAGGTTGACGCGGACGCCCGGGAGGTTGATGTGCCGGCGTGAGCCGAGGACGCCTTCGGTGAGGACTTCGCATTCGAGCTGGTTGCGTTTTTTCTTGAGGACTTTGAGCTTGATGGTGCCGTTGTCTACGACGACGACGTCGTCGACGGCGATATCGTTGACCAGGTCGTCGTAGTTAACATCGACGGAGGTGTATTCCTCGGACTGTTCGCCTCGGACGGTCAGCGCGATGACCTGGCCCGGCTTGAGGTTCAGGTCGGTGGCGCGTTCGCCGGTGCGGATGGCGGGGCCCTGAGCGTCCATGAGGATGCCGACGGTCTTGTTGAGTTTTTTGGAGGCGGCTCGGATGCTGGCGACGTCGGCGCGGACCTGGTCGTGGGTCGCGTGGGACATGTTCAGGCGGGTGATATTGACGCCGGCGGCGACGAGCTTCTCGATCGTGTCGGGGTCGTTGGTGGCCGGGCCGATGGTGGCGATGATTTTGGTGCGTCGTTTGTCTGGCATGGGAGGGATTATAGGGGTTTATGGTTTGGGGTTGATGAGGGGGTGGGTGAGAGGGAATGGAGAAAGGCGGGAGCC
>CBDUNP010000057.1:0-11722 GCA_965368605.1 uncultured bacterium
GCCATAGGGCGGACAGGGTAGCGGGGATGGTCGGTGGGGTCTAGGGTGCCGGGGGCTGGGGCCGGGGGGGCGACATTGCGGCCGTGGCCCAGAGTCGGGTGGTCTTTATGGATTTGGCCCTCAGTGAAAGTGAACGAAGCAGAACAACAAGGCCGATAAGTTTGGCATGAAATCTTCACCCAGACATATACTTGCATTAGCTATCGTTGTTCTGTGTTTTTCTGCTACGGATACTTGGGCGGGTTTGATTGAAGTGTTTGGAGCCGAGACTGGAGGAGGCGTCACACTGTCAATAGAGGGTAATGCTCTCCGTCTGACAGATAATACTGGGGGGATAGGGGCATTACGCGTTTTCTCAACGCCAGGTTCTGGTGCGACAGCTGCCGACGATTTGGGGCTTGCAGGTGAGTGGCCAACTCTTACGGTTGTTGGTCTCCCTCTATTGGAAGAAGGTGGCCCTCTGTTGCCCTCTACGCGCCTTGATAGCTTGCTCGGTGGCGCTGGCATAAGTTCATCAGGAAACTCTTTGAAAGAGATCACGATTATTGTTGGTGACGGCGCTGGGTACCTTATTGATATTGATCCCGCCGAAGTCATTGGTGGCCCGATACCCGAACCCGCATCCATTGTTTTGAGCGCGGTACTGGCGACGGTTTTTATGGTCCGCAGGCCGATCTGATCTGGCAGGCATAAAAAAGCCCACGGTTTAGTCGTGGGCTTTGTGGGGATGAGATTTACAGGGTACCGGTCAGTAGTTCAGCGTCACCTGAAGCCAGAACTTGGCGCGGTCGTCGAGGGTGTCTGCTCCGTGGAAGTAGGCGTACTTGGCGAGCAGTTCCATGTTCTCGGAGACCTTCTTGCTGATGACGGCGTCGAGCTCTTCGCCGAGGTCGCTGCTGCCCTCGTCGGGGTCGAACCAGTGGTAGGCGACCTTGGCTTTGTAGTTGTGTGGGAGGTTGCCGCCGAGGTAGACGTAGGTGTCTTCCAGGCCGTCGTCGGGGGTGGTGAGGAAGACGTCGGCCCAGCCGTTGAACTTGTGTCCGGTCGCCAGGGGTGTGCGGAAGGCGGCCGTGCCGTCGTCGCTGCCGAGTTTTTCCCAGCCCGCGCCGATGTAGCAGCCGGTCTCGGCGATGTACTTGATGTCGGCGAGGAAGTAGTCGGCGTCGTAGTCGTCGGGGTTGTCGCCGGTGTCGGACTGCGTGGCGTAGGAGAAGAGGTAGTTGATCTTGGGTCCGTCGGGGTCGCCCTTGACCGGGCGGGTGGCTTCGTAGCGGACGCCGTAGGTATTGGACGAGTTGGCGTCGGCGGTGGCCTCGTCGTCGAAGTCCAGGAGGTAGGCGAAGCCTGTGAACTTGCCGAGGCGTGCGTCGTCGTAGGAGAGGTTGATGGCGTGTGAGTCGGACTCGTAGTCGCGGTCGGCGTCGGGGCCGAAGATGCGGTTGACGTCCCAGATGTAGGCGTAGGTGGCGTTGATCTGTTCGTGCGGCGCGACGTTGATGCGGACGGCGTCGAAGGTCTGTTCGATCTGTCGCCAGCCGACGTTGCCGATGAATCGGTCGTCGTCGAGCTGGATGCGTTGCTGACCGACGCGGACGTTGCCGTCGAAATTTTCGAAGCTGTAGTCGGCGTAGAACTGGTTGAGGCGTGTGTCTTCCGGATCGGCGATGACGGTCTTGTCGGGTTCGTCATTGAGGCCGGCGGCGTTGTAGAGGCTTTCGTCGGCGGCGCGGACGTCGAGCATCTCGATGTGGCCGTGGAACCCGTTGAACGTGCCCGTGGTGTAGCCCAGGCGTGTGCGGAGGGTGTAGGCCTGGCTGGTTTCCAGGCCGTCCTGGTCGGCGAGCTCGATCCGGCCTCGGAGGTTCAGCGAGGCCTTGCCGTCGGTGACCAGGGTCTTAAGGAAGTCGTCGGCGGATTGCAGGCCTCCGATTTCCAGGTCTTCCTGGTTGACCACGGACACGGGGGTGGCGGATTCTTTGGCGGAGCGGATTTCGGCGAACGTGCCCGGGGTGAGGGCGAGCGCGGCGGCTAAGGCCAGGCCGGTGAGGGCGGGCCTGATGCTTTCGTGTGAGCGTGGTGGTTTGGTTTTTCGGCCTGGGTGGTGTGCTGACATGTGATGCATCCTTGAAAGGGGGTGTTGCGCCTATCGACCGATCGTTTAGCGAGGCAAACAGAAGACAAGGCTATGTGAATATCGGGCGGTCCGCCAGATCGCCTGTAATGATATGGCTCCCATCGGGCATTCCTGCGTGGGATACTTGAGTCTAAGGCTGACGGGTGTGGGTTATCGGCGGGTTATTGAGCCAGTTTTTCAGGTGCTGATAAGCGGGTTTACCGGCGACGCCGTAGCCGTAGTCGTCGGGGCCGCCTCGGTGGTAGGGGTCCCACTTGTGAAAGAAGACGCCGACAGGCTGCGGGCCTTGCCAGGGATCGGTCGTGGTTGACGCGGCATCGGGCCCGATCGCGTCGTGCCATGTAGCGATGAAGGCGGCGTAGCCCCGGGCCTGGGCGTCGGGGTCGGGCGGGAGGTTGTCTTTGTTGATGTAGTTCCAGGGCTTGGTCAGGGCCCAGGGCAGGCTGGGATAGCCGACCTCGGTCAGCAGCACGGGCTTTTTCTGTGACTGGGCGTAGGCCAGGAGGCGCTGGCGGATCTCGGTCCAGCGTTGGATGAGTTCCTGATCGGTGGGGTGGTCGGGGTCTTTGGCGAGCGTGGTGATGTCCCAGTACCCGCTGACGCCGACGACATCCAGATCGTCCCAGAAGCCGACCTTGTGGTAGGTGTCCCAGGTGGTGGAGTAGGTCAGTTTCCCGGTGAAGTTTTGCCGGGCGTGGGCGATGAGTTCACGCCAGCGGTCTTGGTGTTCGGGTGTGTGGGTGGTGAGTAACTCGCAGCCGACGACGAAGAGGTCGACGTGGTTGGCTTCGGCGACGGCGAGGAACTCGTCGATGGATTGGTGGTAGCTCTGCCACCAGGGGTCCCAGTGTTCGGGCTGGAGCTTGCCGCGCCACTCGTTGCCGCGCGGGTGGGTGAAGTTGACCTGGGGCATGAGCATGGTGTGCATGCCCAGGGCTTTGGCGTGTGCGAGGAGGGAGACGATGTCGGCCATGTCGGGGCCGCGTCCCTTGCCGCGCCGCAATTCAACGGTGGGGCTTGCGCCGTTGTCCTGGAACATCGGGGTGACGATCTGCACGGCGTTGAGGCCGGCGTCTGACATCTGTTCGAGCGCATCGTGGTAGAGGTGCAGGTGTTCGGTGTGGTAGAGGTTCAGGGCTGCGCCGATCAACTGGCCGGCGACGGGGGCGCGGGGCGTGGCTGGGGGGGCAGCGGGGTAGGGGATATACGGGCCGCGGTTTTCGTTTGGCGCAATAGCGACCGGGCGGTTGAGGTTGCCACTGGCCAATAGCGTGCCGAGCAGGGACAGCAGGAAAACGGCCGTTGCGGTGAATGCCAATGCCTTGGACATGGGGGCAATGTATCGCCGTGGGGGATTGGCTGCGAGGCGGGCGCAAAGAAAAACCGGGCGCTGCGTGTGCAGGCCCGGTTGAGGGGGAGTACTTAAATTGGTGTATGGATCAGAACGGTGGTGGGGGAGCGCCGCCGCCCTGCGGAGGGCCGCCGGGGCCACCCATGCCACCCATCATCTGAGCCTGGACGTCTTTGATGGTATCGATGATGAACTTGGTGGTTTCATTGGGGACGTAGAGCCGAGCGGCGCTGCTGTTGCCCTGGATGCCCAGGCCTGCGGCGACGGGCGGGAGGTCGGCGGGTGCCTGGACGGCGGGCATGCCGAACATGGCGGCCATGGGGCCGACGGTTTCGACGATGCCGGCGAAGCTGAGGTAGCCCTCGGCGGCAGCGCCGGGGGGCACGGCCTTTTCACGGACCAACGCCAGCGGGTCGTCGGAGCCGATCCCGTCGCCGGTCTTGGCGGTCGCCAGTCCCTGGGTGATCAGTTGTTGATCGAGGGTGGTGCTGGCGAGGTAGTGGCCGTCGGCCTGGGTGGCGTAGCCGTTGAAGTTGGTGAACATGGTCATCATGCCGGCGGCCGGGCCCATCTGCATGACCAGCTCGGGGGGCATCTGGACATTCATCGCGTATTGATCGACCTGCACGCCGTCCAGCTGCAGAGCGTTCTCTGAGTAGCTGGTGGTGTAGGTCATGGCGGGGGCGGCACCCTGGCCGTTGGCGGCGGGAACGCCCAGTGGGAGGGACACGCCGTTCATGGCGGTGATGTACTCGCGGGTCTTAGTGAGGTAGGCGGCGCTGTCATCGACCTTGTAGGTCTGGAGCATGTTCAGCACGCCGGTCTGCGTCATCAGGGCGTTGGGTGCGGGCGTGTAGAAGACGCCGGCGTACTGCTTGATCTGCTTGACCAGGGGCAGTGCTTTTCGGTACATGTCGAACTGGGCGTTGCCTTCGGGCAGGTGCGTCAGGGCGGCTTCCATCAGCTTGCTGAACGCCAACGATTCGGCGTCGTAGGCCATGGCTGCGATGTAGGACCCCTTGGGCAGGCGGGCGAGCGTGTCGGCGGTGCCGGGGCCGCCGCCTGGGAGGTACTGCATGACGGGGGAGTCGGGCTTGAACTGGCCCGACTTGGTGAAGCCGATGCCGTGCTCGGAGAGGTCCAGCGAGAAGACCATGCCGTCGGCGCTGTTAACGACGGCCTGGCCGGCGGTCGCGTAGAGCGAGAACATGAACTTCATGGATTCCATGTCGGTGCCCGGTGCCATGCCGGCCTGGCCCATCTTCGCGAACTCTTTTTCCATCTCGGCGACGGCGTCGTCGATCAGCTTGTTCAGCGACGGTGCGATGGCGGCCATATCGACGTAGGCGGCTGCGTCGCAGGTGTCGATGTAGTGCTGGCCCAGCGCGCCGATGCAGCCGGCGATGGCGTCGGCGTCGCCGCCGGCGGTGTAGTTGGCGATCGCTTCTTCGGTGTTACCCATGATGGCGTAGCCGCCGGCTTCCTTGGCGAACCCGTCCTGGCCGTCCGGGAGGGTGACGGCGGTGACGCCATCGCCCGCGGGGGCGGCGCCTTCGGGCTGGAAGCTTGCGATGAAGGTTTGGTAATCCGTGACGGGCAGGATCATCACGATGTCCGGCTCGTCTTTGGTGTCGATCGCGGTGGCGAGGTCGTGGATGACGAAGAGGGCGGAGCCCGTGTCGTCCAGACCGCCGGTGATGCCGGCCTCGGCCTTGAACGAGCCCAGCGCGTCGGTCAGCTCATCGATCTCCAGGCCCAGGGTCTGGTTGATCATCGCCAGCTTGCCGCTGAACTCGGACATGCTGGGGATGATGACGACGAGTTGTGCGCCTTCCGACGCCTGCGAGAGCGCCGCGGGCACGCCGGCGAGGGCGGACTGGACGGCGACGATGGCGGTGGCGCAGGCCACGACCATGCCCGTCCCGATGTTTCGTACCACTGATCGAATCTGTTGCATCTGCAACCTCCTTACGAATCCGGTTGATTGACTAACGTTTGTAAAGACCCCTGATGCGGACACTTGAGCGTAACGCCGATCCCCGTCGGCCACAAACCCGAGACACGCCTTAGGGGGGCTTTTTCAGGCCGGGGATATCGTAACCGCTGCGGGCGGCCCGTTTAGGCTAAAATGCAGGGATATGCTCCCAGGTACGGGAAAAAAAGTGGTGGTCGCCATGTCCGGCGGCGTGGATAGCTCCGTGGCGGCGGCCCTGTTGTTGGAGCAGGGCTACCAGGTGGTGGGCTGTTTTATGCGCCTGGGCAGCGATGACGAAGCCGAGGCGGCGGACGGGTACGACAATATCCGGGAGGAGACGTGCGATCCTGATGCGGCGCGGCGGGCCAAGGGGGCCGGGCGAAAGGTCCATAAGCAGGGCTGCTGCTCGGTGAACGACGCGGATGATGCGCGTCTGGTGGCGGCGATGCTGGACGTGCCTTTTTATGTGGTGAACTTCAAGCAGGACTTCGGGCGGATCATGGATTACTTCGTCCGCGAGTACAACGCCGGGCGGACGCCTAACCCGTGTGTGCGGTGCAACGACTGGCTGAAGTTCGGGAAGCTGCACGACTACGCCCGGTCGATCGATGCCGACTACATCGCCAGCGGGCACTATGCGCAGGTCGATCGCTCGGGCGGCTCGGCGAAACTGCTGCGCGGGCTCGACCACGGCAAGGACCAGAGCTACGTCCTGTTTGGCTGCCCACGCGAACGGCTCAATGAGATGCTGCTGCCGATCGGGGGGATGCAGAAATCCGAGGTCCGTCAGCGGGCACGGGACATGAACCTGCTGGTCGGGGATAAGCCGGACAGTCAGGAGATCTGTTTTGTGCCGGACAACGATTACGCCCGGCTGGTCGCGCGGCGAAGCCCCGATGAGGTCAAGCCCGGGGATATCGTGAACGGTGAAGGCGAGGTCGTCGGGCAGCACCCCGGGCACCAGCACTTCACGATCGGGCAGCGGCGGGGGGTGGGGGTCGCGTTTGGGTATCCGATCTATGTGACGGATCGTGATCCCAAGACGAACACCGTGACGATCGGGAAGCAGGAAGACTTGTTGGCCGGGGGGTTGACCGCGTCGCAGACGAACTGGCTGGTGGATGACGTGCCGACGGACTGGCGGACGTGCGACGTGAAGGTGCGATACAACAGCCCGCCGGTGCCGGGGCAATGCCGGGTGACGGGGCCGGATGCGCTGGAGGTGCGGTTCGATCAGCCGGTGAGCGCGGTGACGCCCGGGCAGGCGGTGGTCTGCTACGACGGGGACCGGGTACTTGGTGGCGGGTGGATCGACCGGGCGGAAACGGCCGATAGTACCGTTTAGGCCATGTGGCTTGTCGCACGAACCCGTGGGCGGCGGGTTGCGTAGATAATGACTGAGGTGAATGTGCTGATACGTATCCTGCTCATCCTGGCGCTGCTGATTCAGCCGATGGCGTTTGCCTCGGCGGGGTGTGGCGTGGCGGCCGCTTCGGCCAAACAGATGCAGGTGTGTTGCTGCTGCGGGCCTGTGACGGATAAATCGGCGGGCCATGGCTGTGGATGCGAATTAGACAAGGCCCCGTCGCAGTCTCCGAGCCCAATCCCGGCCGTGCCGGGCGACAGTCATGCAGCGACGCCGATCCTGCCCCTTGCGTTAAACGAGTTGCCCTCGCTGAACTGGCCGGCGTTTGTTCAGCGTGTGCCCGAGGCTGCCGAGCTGGCCTATCCCATTTCTCAAGACCGTCCTCAAGCCTTGATCTGTGTCTGGCGCACCTGAGCGGTTGATGCCTGCAGGCTAACTGCGCGCGTAGCGCATCGGTCCCGATTTCCTTTTAAATCAGATTGAAACACCCGCTTTTAAGGAGCGTTTGCCATGACATGGACACAGTTATCACGTATCGCATTGATCGCGTCGGTTGGATTGTTGGTGGGGTGTGGTTCGACGGCTAAGCCGCACGACCCGCACATGAATATGAGTAGCACGGCCGTCGAAGAAGCAGAGGCCCAGGAAGTCGAGCTGGTCGGGATGCCCGGCCTGGAAGACCCGATCCCCGCGCGGTCGGTGGACATCTCGGCGCTTGGGCTGAGCTGCCCGTTGTGTGCTCACAACCTCGATAAGCAGTTGAAGATGATCGAAGGGGTGACGTCGGCGGATGTCGATCTGTCGACCGGGCAGGTCCGGGTCGCGTTTGCGGAGACGGCCTGCGTGACACCGCAGCAGTTGATTACTTCCGTTAAAGACGCGGGGTTCTCCGTGTCCCGTATCACCGCGGTACACACCCCGGCAGCCACCGAATAACGAAAGGACTCACCATGCGATTCCCAAACACCTGTTTGGGGCCGGCCGCGGCGTTGCTCTTAGCGCCGCTGGCCGGCCCGGTGGTTGCGCAGCAGGCGACCAACAGCCCCTCCGCGACGCAAGTCTCTAAAGGCGTGTGGTCGGCCCGTGAGCGGTCGAACCTGACACGCTATGAGCAGCAGACCCCCACGGGCGATCGGACGATCATGCAGTGGACCCACGAGACGGTCGTGATGTACGGGATCACCGGCGACCTCGCGGCGATGGTACACGTGCCGGTCATTGACCGCCGGGTTGACGGACCTGGCTTTAGTCATGATGACACCACGGGGCTCGGCGATATCACGCTGATGGGGCAGTACCGCTTTCTAAAGCAGGACACCGGTCCGATCAACACCCTGCGGGGGGCGTTGCAGTTCGGGGTCGAGGTGCCTTCGTATGTTGACCAGCTCTCCAGCGACTCGTTCGACCCGCTGCTGGGCGTGGCGTTTACCCAGATCGACGGGCGGCACGGGACGGGGGCGTCGGTTCAGTGGAAGTTCAACACGGGGGGGCAGGATGACCCGATCTCGGGCGGAAACGCCGGCGACGATGCCCTTTATTACAACGGCTCGTACCTGTATCGGCTGACCCCGAAGGCGTATCAGGCGGACACGACGGCTTCGTTCTACTTCCAGACCGAGCTTAACGGTTTGTATGAGACCAACGGGGATCACGAGCTGCTGTTCGCGCCGGGTTTGCTGTATGAGGCGACGGATTGGGCGGCGGAGTTGTCGGTGCGCCTGCCGGTGGTTGAGGACGTGGACCATCGGCCTGAGACGCGGTGGTCGGTGGTGCTGGGCATCAGGCTGTTGTTCTGAGTATCATTGCGAGCCATGCCAAGCCCGTCAGACAATCCGACCCCTGCCGACTCCGTCAAGCTGCTTGAGGAGTTGGGTATCCGCTACGAAACCGACGCCCCGGTCGGCCCGGAGATGACCTGGTACGGGGTCGGTGGGTCGGCGGACGTCTTGGCCCACCCGGCGGGGACGGCCCAGCTTTCGGCGCTGGTCGCCCGGTGTTACGAGCAGAAGATCCCCGTCTACATGCTCGGCAGCGGGGCGAACCTGCTGGTGAAGGATGAGGGCGTGCGGGGCGTGGTGGTCAGGCTGGATGACCCGTCGTTCAGCCAGATAAAGATCGAGGGGACGAAGCTGGCCGCGGGGCCTGGCGTGGACCTCTTTAAGCTCGTGCTGGAGTGTGCCAAGGCGGGGCTCGCGGGGCTGGCGCACGTGGCGGGGATCCCGGCGAGCGTGGGCGGGGCGATCCGGATGAACGCCGGGGGCGCGTTTGGGGATATCGGGTCAACGGTGCAAAAGGTTCACGTGATGGCGGAGAACGGGCAGGTCTACTGCCGGGACCGCGACGACCTGGTGTTTGGCTACCGCACGACCAATATCGTCGCGCCGTACATCTTGGACGTTGAGTTCGATATGGACGAGGCCGACCCGCAGGACGTCGCCAAACGGGTCAAAGAGATTTTTCTGTATAAGAAGAACACGCAGCCGATGGCGGAGAACTCGGCGGGTTGTGCGTTCAAGAACCCAAGCGTCATCAAGCCCGGATACGAGCCGGACCCCGAGCAGGAGAGCGACGGCCCGCCGCCGCCGACCGAGCGTGTCTCCGCGGGCAAGCTGATCGACGAGGCCGGGCTCAAGGGCCACCGGGTCGGCGGGGCGGAAGTCTCACAGCGTCACGCCAACTTCATCTTCACCCACCCCGGTTGCACCGCGGCCGACGTGATCGCGCTGATGGAACACATCCAGCAGACGGTGCTAGACCGCAGCGGGATCGCGCTGAAACGTGAAGTGGTCATCTGGCCCTGAGTGTTGTTCGCTCGGATGGACCGGATACAAACAGATATAGACGTGAAGGAATCGTTGGTGAAACCGCCACGTGTTCCTATCCGTTTGCATCCGATGAATCCGAGCAGATCATATCTTTATTAAGGTGCTTCCAGCAGCAGGTGCAGGACGTTGTCGCTGAAGCCGGGGTCTTTGGTCATGCCCAGGTGGTCGGTGAAGACGAAGTGGACGCCGGCGCATCGGATCGGTGAGATGAGCATCGGGTGCCATTCGCCGTTGATCCGTTCGTCCATAAGGACACTGCTGCGCAGGACGGTGCCGTCGCCGGGGTGTTTTTCGGCGGGTTTGATCTTGCCGTTTCGGTGGGCTTGCAGGGTTGCGAGTGTGGGGACGGCGTCGCCGACGAACAGGTGGATCGACGTGCCTTGCGGCGGTTGGGCGGGCGTATCCATCGCGGCGGCGAATCGGCGGGCCTGGGTCAGGCACTTGGCCTGGTGATCCAGGGCGATGCGTCGGCGGTCTTCGGGGCTGTCCACGTCGGGGAGCAGGGCATTGAGGACGTGGTCTTGTTTGGGGGACGCCAACCCCCAGCCCATTTGTTCCCAGAGCGCGGGGTCGTAAAGGTCTTTGATGGTTTTACCGGAGTTGGCATCGATCAATGCGCCGTGTCGGCCGCGCGGCAGGAGCTGGTAGATCGAGGGCATCGTGCCCAGCAGCGCCGGCTCGTAGCGCGGGAGGGTCGGCGCGAAGTCCGCGCCGTGGACCATCTGTTTGATGGCTTTGGCGGAGCCGGCGTTGGGCGTGCCGACGAGGATGAGTTTTTCGACGTGTTCTGCGCCGGCCCAGGTGATTGCCGGGGCGCGGTCGTCTTCGGGCAGCGGGGCGTTGCCGTAGCGGAGGTAGTAACGGGAGACCAGCCCGCCCATGGAGTGTGCGACGATGTCGAACTTGATCTCGGCGTCTTTCAGGCCGTAGCGTTTGAAGTATTCGTCCTGAATATACGATCGTCGTTCTAGAATGAACTCGTGCAGGCGTGCGGCGTTCTCGGCGTTGTCTCTGCGCCAGTCGTAGTCGAATTGGAAGCAGGTGTAGTGGTCGTCGCCGTAGTCGATGGCGTCGGCCATGCCCAGTTGCTGGTCGCGGTAGCCGCCGACGCCGAGGGTGCCCAGGATGTGGACGTAGGCATTGAGCTGGACGGGCAGGCCCAGCAGCGAGACCTTCAGGCGGTCCAGCGCGCCGTCGGGGACGGTCGTGTCGGTGAGTTCGGCCAAGGGTTTGCCCTCGGCCATGGGCAGGGCGAGCAGGCGTGCGCCTTCGGGCTTGTCGGGGTTGGCGTAGCCGTTGGCGAAGGCGCCCCAGACGATCTGGCCGGAGTCTTGCTCGACGAGCTTGGAGCCGAGGATGCCCGGGATGACGATGACGGGGTTGCGCATCGGGCCGTGGTGCTGGGCGGCGCGGTTGTAGAGCTGTCCCAGATCGGGGCTGTCTTTGATGGAGACGCAGCCTGTCGCCGATAGAAAGATCAGCGGGGCGAGGGTTGCGATGAGCCGGTTGGGTGTTTTCATAGACCTCTATCCAGTGCCGAACGGCCCGGATTATTCCAAGGATAGCCGGTTGCGGCCTGTTTGGGCCCTTTTGTTCTGGGGCTGATCGGGGCCGAGTGGGCTACAGGTGGTTTGGGGCTAACTGATGGTTATATAATATGTTGGGGTGGCCGTTCGGGTCACGTTTCCGTGTCGATAAACCCGTGGTGGGCGCGGGTTTGCAAAAGTGAACGGGGTTTGCAAGAATACGTGACTCAAAACCGGCCCGGAAGAGGCCAAAGCTAGGTACGAAAGGCGATTTGATTATGGCGATACGGATCAAGGCACGCAGTGGTGAGTCGGCCGAACAGATGATGCGTCGGTTCAAGAAACTCTGCGAAAAAGAAGGCCTAACCAAGGATGTCAAGCGTCGGGCTTACTACGAGAAGCCAAGCGAACGCAAGCAACGCGCGATGCGCAAGAGCGTCAAGCGAGTCCAACAACTGAGCCAAGGCCCCGTGGCCCCACGCCGCCCTAGCCGATAGGTGGGGCGTTTTTTTTTGGCCCGTCCGGTGATCTGCCGGGCGGCCTCT
>CBDUNP010000058.1:0-11628 GCA_965368605.1 uncultured bacterium
CAAAACCGGCGGCTTCAAGTTTCTTGGCGGTCGTGTCGGCAGACTGCTGCGGGCTGACCGCGTCGGCCTGACCGTATTCATTGCAATTAAAAATCGCGCAGACCGATTTGAGCCCGTGGTCCTTGATGAAGTCGACCGCCTCCCATATCTGCCCTTCGCGCGACTCGCCGTCGCCGATGATGCAGAAGATGCGTTTATCCAGGCCGTCGATCTTCGCCGCGGCGGCCAGACCGGCGGCGTGTGACAAACCCTGCCCCAGCGACCCGGTCGCGGTATCGAAAAACGGGAAACCCTCCGCAGGGTTCGGGTGCCCATCCACCACCGAGTCGATCGCACGCAACGTCATCGCGTCCTCGCGGGTCATCGCACGGCGTTTGCCCTTGTCCTTACCGATATGAACCCCGATGTCGGCACAAGCGGCGTAAACGATCGGCACGGCGTGGCCCTCGGAAAGCACCAGCCGATCGCTGCTGGGGTGGCTTGGATTCACCGGCTCGTAACGCATGTGCTGGTACATCAGAACCGCTACGACGTGAGCCAGGCTCGCACAGGTCGTCGGATGCCCCGACCCCGAGGCGGCGGTCATCTCGTAGCTGAGTCGGGTCAGGTGAACGGCCTTGGCGTGAATCGTAGAATCAAACGACATGGATATATGCCCTTTTTCTGGCTGATATTGTGGTTATTGGGAGTCGGTCGGCGGGGGATTATTGGCCTGGTCGCCGATCAAGGCAACGGCCAATAGCCATACTTTAACAACTGTGCCGATCTTGGAAAGGCCCTGTGGAATACGCCGATGAATGATGAAGGGTTGCGGCCCGCCGTTAAAGCTTAGCCTTCAGGGCAGGGACGCTTGGACCCGGTCCCAAACGTGATGGCATTCTTGCCCTGCTGCTTGGACTGCATCGCCATCGCATCCGCGCGGGCGAGCAGCTCGCAGGGCGTGCGCCCGTCCCAGGGGAAACTGGCCAGGCCGCCGGAAACGGTAAGCCGCCCGACCGCCTTGTCCATCAGCTTGGGGAAGCGGTGCGAGCAGATCGCGTCCTGGAAACGACGCGCCGCCGCAACAACGTCCTGGGGGTGTTCGCTGTTGGGCTTGCGCGGTTTCTCGTTGTCCCAGAAGATGACCGCGAACTCGTCGCCGCCGATCCTGGCAACGACATCGTGATCACGAACGACCGAAAGCATCAGCCGCGCCGTCTCACGCAGGACGTCATCGCCGGTCGCGTGGCCGTACTTGTCGTTGTAGAGCTTGAAGTCGTCGATATCGAACATCAACAGCGTCACCTGCGAACGATCGGCAGCGGACTTGCGGAGGATGCGTTCCAGGAAACGGTTAAAGTATCGACGGTTCCAGATGCCGGTCAGTTCATCCCGCAGTGCCATGCTGCTGAGCTCCGCGGTCTGCGCGCCAAGCGCAAGCCATCGACTCAACCAATCTGCCCAGGGCAAAAGATCATCCGCCGTCGCCGGCGCCGGCGCGTGCAACTGCCCAAGCCGTTTCCCCTGATAAACCACATTCACACAGGCGTGGTCCTCCGGCGGCGCACCATCAGCCGGACGCAGCCCGATCCCGTTCAACCCGGAAGTCGATTCAATCAACCGGATCGCCAACGTTTCCAGATCACCGCGACCGGACAGCAGCGACTCGACCAGATCAACATCCCCAAGCTCCTGCTGCTCGGCGGGCGCGGTTTCAGCCTCGGCGACCGGGTCGGGTATTGGATCAACCGGCTGGCCCGGATCACGCCGTTGCAGAAAGGCGTCTTGTGTTTCCTGTTGAGTGTGCGTGCCTAAGAGCTGCTCCAGCGTCTGCGGCCCGATCGGTTCGACCAGGCAGTCATCAAAGCCCGCCGCGACGGCGTTGTGCCGTTGGTCGGCCCCCGCCTGGTTACACAACGCGACGATCCGCGTCTGCGGCGAAAGCGTACGCAACCCATCGACGATCGACTTCATCGACCCGTGCAACACATTCACCGGACCGACGACGATGTCCACCGGCTCGACAGCGACTTCCCCAAGCGCCGAAAGATACGAAGGCACGACCTTGGAACGCATGCCGGACCTGACGATCAAACCGGCCAGCCGATCCGATACCTTGGTCCCGCCGACGACGACGATCTTTCGGCTCTGTTCTGAACGGTTGGCTTCAGATTCGTAACTCAGCGCAGCGGCAGACTCGTTCATCACTCGCCCCCCTGCTCGCTGTGGCCCCCGGCCTCCTCGGGAACCGGCCCCAGCAGCATCGCCAATTCTTCCTCGCTGATCAGCGGTTCGCCAACCTCCGCCGGCCCCTGAACCTTCACGATCAACGACCGGACCCGCTCAGGCGGAACCTGGGACTGGACTCGGCCTAATGGCGACGGGGCATCCAGGGACACCACCGGCGCTGGCTTGGGGGGCGCCGCTTCAACGGGCGGCGGCGAAGCCTTGGGCTTGGCTATCTCGGGTCTGGATCGGTAACGAAAAGGAACAAGCTGCGGCTTGCCCGAAGGATGATCCGGTTCATAGGCCCAGCGGATCGTGTCCGGGTGATACTTGGTCACCGCTTCGATCAGGTCCACCAGCGCGGGCTGCTGAGCCGTGTGTACGACAATCAGAATGGCGGTGCGCTGTCGGCCAAGCTCGACCATCACGTTCGCCGGCTCCGAAACCACCCGTGAACTGACACCCCGCTTGGACAGACCACTGAGCAGGTCCGCCGGCGTCGATCCATCCGGGCCGGTCAGGATGACACAGCGCGTTCCCGCCGGGTCGGTGGCCTTCACAGCGGCCCGGGGGCTCCGGGGAGCTTGGGTTGGGTGATTCACAGATTCATCCACCATAAGACTATTCTAGCACACGAAATCGCGTATACCGCTTCGGGATGCCATCTTAGGGCGTGATCGTTCATTATTTGGATTTATTGTTCCTTTAAAGCATATAGAGGGTGCGCCAAGCTCCGCTGGATTAGCTATCTTGTCACCAGCCTGTCCGCCGTGGGCAGGCGTCGAACCGCACTGAGGCCCTTTCATGCAACTGCTCGCCGCAGCCACCCTAAGCCCGTCTGATATCACCCGGCTAATGGTGGCGCTGGCGGTCTTGCTGGGCGTATCGCGTGTGCTCGGGGAGCTGGCCAGGCGATTCAAACAGCCGGCCGTGCTCGGCGAGATCCTGGCGGGCGTGCTCCTCGGCCCCACCATCCTGGGCTACATCAGCCCCGGCCTGATGGAATGGATGTTCCCCTCGGTCGAGGCGGACCCCGGGCGGATCGCGCTGGACGGGTTCATCGTCATCTCCGCGACGCTGCTGCTGCTGGTCGTCGGCCTGGAAGTCGACCTTTCCACCGTCCGCAGGCAGGGCAAAGCCACCGCCCTGGTGAGCCTGATGGGCGTCCTGGTCCCGTTTGGGCTTGGGTTCGGGCTGGCGTTCGGCGTGCCCGGCATCCTAGGGGCCGGCCCCAAGGGCGAGGCCGCCCCACTGGCCTTTGCCATCTTTGTCGGGATCGCGCTTTCCATTACCGCCCTGCCCGTGATCGCCAAAGTCCTGATGGACCTGAACCTCGCCAAGAGCGATCTGGGCATGCTCGTGATCTCCTCGGCCATGGTCAACGACCTGGTCGGCTGGATCGGTTTCGCCGTCGTCCTGGCGCTGCTGCCCACCGACGCCACCACAGGCCACCACGGGTCGGTCTGGATGACGATCATGCTCACGCTGATCTTCCTGGGTCTCATGATCACCATCGGGCGCTGGCTCTGCCACATCGCGCTGCCGTATATCCAGTCAAGCTGGAGCTGGCCGGGCGGCGTGCTGGGGTTTGTATCTGTCGTGGCCCTGGGCTGCGCCGCCGTGACCGAGCACCTGGGCATCCACTCGATCTTCGGCGCGTTCATTGCCGGCGTCGCGATCGGAGACTCCCACAGGCTCCGCGAACGGACACGCGAGACGATCCACCAGTTCGTCACCAACTTCTTCGCACCGATCTTCTTCGCGAGCATCGGGCTGCGCATCAACTTTGTCAGCAGCTTCGATCTGGTCGCCGTGGTCATCGTGCTGGTGGTGGCGTTCGTCGGCAAGGCGGGCGGGTGTTACCTGGGCGCGAAGTTCGCCGGGATGGCGCAACGCGAGAGCCTCGCCACCGCGTTCGGCATGACCTGCCAGGGCGCGGTCGGCATCATCCTGGGACAGATGGCGTACGCCGCCGGGCTTATCAGTGAAGAGCTGCTGGTCGCGGTCGTCATCATGGCCCTGGCGACCAGCCTCTTCGCCGGGCCGGCGATGCAGGCCGTGCTCAAGACGAAATCTCAGCTCCGACTGGCGGACATCGTCGCCGCCCGGAACATCCTCATCGACATGCAGGCCACCAACGCCAACGACGCCATCGTCGAGCTCTCCCTGCGCGGTTCTGAGATCACCGGCCTGACCGCCGAAACCATCTCCCAGGCGGCGATCGCACGCGAACGCGTCATGCACACCGGCCTGCCCAACGGCGTAGCCGTCCCCCACGCAAGGATGGACCAGCTCAGCCAGCCGGTCATCGTGATCGGCCAGTCCAACAACGGCATCGACTTCGACTCCCCCGACGGCAGCCTCGCGGAGATCATCTGCATGCTCTTAACCCCCGAGTCCAAGCCCCAATCGCAGCTGGAGATGCTCAGCGCCGTCGCCAAGGCTTTCGACAACGACTCTGTCCGCCGTGAGTGCCAGGCGGCCGACAACCAGGCCGAATTCAAAGCCGCACTGGCGACCATATAATACGAACCCGCTAACGGATAGAACTGTGGGCGGGCAACAGGCCCCCGACAGTTCTATGTACGATGATGTATGTAAGTTGGACCTATCGATGATGACCTGATGTGCCCGGCTGGGTGAAACACCCCACAACTCCGAAGCCTTCGCATTACGCGACCAGAAAACCAGTAGCCATATGAGTCAAAACCCTTCAACACACGGAAGCAGGAAGCTCAAGAAAGACCTCGGGCTTTGGGATGTTTACGCCATCAGCACCGGCGCGATGTTCAGCTCCGGGTTCTTCCTGCTGCCCGGCCTGGCGACGGCCTACGCCGGGCCCAGCACGGCGCTGGCGTACCTGGTGGCGGGCTTCCTGATGATCCCCGCGATGCTCAGCATGGCGGAGCTTTCCACCGCCCTCCCGCGCGCCGGCGGGACGTACTACTTCCTGGACCGCAGCCTCGGCCCGGTCATGGGCACCGTTGGCGGGCTGGGCACGTGGATGGCCCTGGTCCTCAAGTCCGGCTTCGCGCTGCTGGGCATGGGTGCGTACCTGGCGATCGCACCCGGCATCAGCCAACTGCTGCCGCACGACCCGGAAACAACGTTGTGGGTCATCAAGGGGCTGGCCGTGGCGATGACCGTCGTCTTTGCGGCGGTAAACATCATGGGCGCCAAGGAGACGACCCGCCTGCAGGGGATCCTGGTGATCTCGCTGCTGGCGGTGCTCGCGTTCTTCACGGTGCAGGGCCTGTGGTACGTGTTCTTCCGGCTTGGGCCGGGCGAGATAAAAGAACAGTTCACGCCGTTCATGCACGAAGAGAACGGGCTGCAGGGGATGGTCGCGACCATCGGGCTGGTGTTTGTTTCGTATGCCGGCCTGACAAAAGTCGCCAGCGTCAGCGAGGAAGTCAAACGCCCCGACCGCAACCTGCCGCTTGGGATGTTTCTGTCACTGCTGACCGCAACGGCGATCTACGTGCTGGGCGTCTTTATCATGATCTCCGTGCTCGACCGTGAGATGCTGCGCAGCGACTACACGCCCGTCGCCACCGCGGCCGAGGCGTTCTTCAGCTGGCTCCCGGCACCGACGGGCCTGATCCTGATCATCATCGCGGCGCTGGCGGCGTTTGCCTCGACCGGCAACGCCGGCATCCTCTCCGCGAGTCGCTACCCCCTGGCGATGTCGCGTGACCGATTGATCAGCGAGCGCTTCAGCGAGATCGGCCGGTTCGGCACGCCCACCTGGGGCATCCTCGTCACCTCGGGGCTGATGATCTTCTTCATCCTCGTGCTCTCTGCCGAGAATGTCGCGAAGATGGCCAGCGCCTTTAACCTCTTCGTCTTCGGGGCGATCAATATCGCCGTGATCGTCATGCGCGAGAGCCGGATCGAGAGCTACGACCCGGGCTACCGCAGCCCGCTGTACCCCTGGACGCAGATCGCCGGGCTCCTGATCACCGTGTTCCTGATCTCCCAGCTTGGCTGGCTCTCGATCCTGGCGTCGCTGGGGCTTGGGGTGGCCGGGCTGTTCTGGTATTTCTACTACGTCCGCTCCCGCGTCGTCAGGCACGGGGCGATCTACCACATCTTCGCCAGGCTGGGCGCTTACCGCTTCGAGGGACTGGACCGTGAGCTACGCGGGATCCTCAAGGAAAAAGGCCTGCGCGATGACGATCCCTATGACCAGGTCGTCGCACGCGCAGACGTGATCGATATCAAGGAAGAGGTCAGCTTTGAACACGTGGTCAGGCTGGCGGCGGAAAGGCTGGCGACGCGACTGCCCGTGACCGCTGAGAACATCACGGACACCGTGATGGAAGGCACACGCGTCGGCGCCACACCCGTCTCGCACGGCGTCGCCCTGCCGCACCTTCGGCTCCCGGACCTTGAACACGCCCTGATGATCCTCGTCCGAACTTCCGCAGGGATTCATGTGGAGATCCCAACTCCCTACGCGGGGCAGGTGATGGACCAGAAGATCTACGCGGTCATCTTCCTGGCCAGCCCCGAAGACGACGCTGCACAGCACCTGCGCATACTCGCCCAGGTCGCTCAGCACGTCGACAACGAGAGCTTTATGCCCCAGTGGCTCTCGACGGAAGACACCAATCATCTACGCAACGTTTTGCTGCATGAAGAGCGTTTCATGTCGCTGCTCGTCGAAAAACGTGCCCGCAGCGCCGAGCTGATCGACCGATCCTTGCGTGAGTTCGACCTGCCCAACGGCTGCCTGGTCGCCATGGTCGACCGCGACGGCGACATGATCATCCCCCATGGCAATACCGTCCTGCGCGAAGGCGACCGCCTCACCATCGTCGGCGTCCCTGCCAGCATCACCGAGATGCGCAATCAATACCAACCGCTGTAACCAGATAACACATACAGCCCAGTTCAATCCCCCGCCACCGATGGGACACAAAGCCGACGATCGTAGATCACCGTCGCGGCCTCAAACGATGCCACGACACAAGCGGTCAAGGAACCGCAACATATTCATCGGTATATGCGTGACGGAGCGCCCATCTGCTCGGTCAGGAGGCCTCGAAGAAACGATTGGACGTCCCGCCGGGTCCGACCTGAGCAGACACGGGGCTGCCGCACTTGGGACACTTGCCCTCGTACATCGTGCCTGCCTTGTTGCGATAGATCCGGCTGTACACCGAGCAGCACTTCCACTGCACCGCCAGCCAGGGCCGGCCGCGCAGGCTGGATGGGTTCTGCCCCTGGGCGGTCTTGCGACCGATGCCTTTGATGTCCACGATGTAGTCGGGGCGCGCTGCCATACCTGCCCTTAATCGGCCAAATCACTCAGCAGGCTTCAACAGCCCGGCGTCCAGCGTAAAGAGGTCCCGCTGCTCATTCGCGATCCGCAGCGTCTGATCGTCGTCCCAGCAGATCGCCTCCGCCTGCTTGAGCTGATGCGGCGGCAGGTCCACCCGCAACACCCGTCCAGCCAGCCAGTCGTCGCTGTCGCCCGAGCCATCGGCCGACTCGAAAACCCACACGCCGTCGTAGCTGAGGACCGCCAGCCGTCGGCCGTCCGGCGAAAGGTCCGCCCCCGTCGGGACAATCCGCAGATCTTCTAAGCGACTGACAAGCGTCAGCGTGTTCACCGCATCGGTCGCGGTGGTATCCAGCCGGTACAGGCTCGTCCCGTAGGTGATCTTGTCCCAGCGCCTGTCGGCCCGGTACTTGGTCAGGAAGTAGAGCTTGCCCGCGTGGACAAACACCGACTCGCAATCGAAACGCCAGTCTTCAGGTGGATACGCATCCTGATCGGGATAGGCGATCGGGAGATACCGGGTCGGGCGGGCACGGTCGATCGCGGTGGGGTTCGGCTCGTTAACCACATAAACCCCCAGGTCCCGCCGGGCGTTGCCGTTGTTGCCGACGTCCGCGATGTACAGCGTCCCGTCGTCGATCGCGATGTCTTCCCAGTCCACGTTGGCACTATTCAGCATCGGAACCCCCGGCCAAGGCTCCTTGCCCTCCGCGAAGTCCTGCGCGTAATACTTGTCCTCAAGCCAGCCGGGCATGATCGGCTGACCGTGCGCGTCGATCGCAAACAGCCGGGGCACATCCCCGCTGTCGTTAAGGACCCACCAGACACCCGGATACGTCCGGCTGCGGATGATCCCGCTGATCTCATTCAAGGGTGGATGCGCGACGACCGCGACCAGTTGCAGCGACTCCTCCCAAGGATCAACAACACCAACCTCATCGACTTCGGGTTGGGTGGCATAACAGCCCTGCTCCAGCACTAGAAACGCACATACGGCCGCTATGAATAGCGGTTGACATACATGCAGTATCCTAGTTGGTAGCTTCATCTTCACGCCTTCTCTGTAACGTTCGCTTTACGTAATAGAAAACCGCCCATGATCGGCATGTTAACACGATCGTGGGCGGGAATCTGAAATTTGATGGTTCTTTATTCGTCGTCGGCCTCGGCGGGAACCAGCTCGTCGTCGTCCGACAGCCCGGCGGCCGGATCGTCCACAGGTTCCCCGATGCCCTTGGCGACCATAACCAGCTTGCGGATCTCCTCGAAGAGGTCCGGGTTCTCCTTGATGAACTGTTTGCTGTTCTCTCGGCCCTGCCCCAGGCGGACCTCGTTGAAGCTGAACCAGGCGCCGGACTTCTGAACGACTTCTTCTTCGACCGCCAGGTCCAGCAGGTCGCCGGTGGCGCTGATGCCTTCGTTAAACATGATGTCGAACTCGGCCTGCCTGAACGGCGGCGCGACCTTGTTCTTGACCACCTTGACGCGGACGCGGTTGCCCACCGCTTGGTCGCCGTCCTTGATGCTGCCGGTCCGGCGGATGTCGAGACGTACCGAGGAGTAGAACTTCAACGCCCGACCGCCAGGGGTCGTTTCGGGGTTGCCGAACATCACGCCGATCTTCTCGCGGATCTGGTTGATGAAGACGACGGTGCACTTGCTCTGGTTGATCGCGCCGGTGAGCTTACGCAGCGCCTGGCTCATCAGCCGGGCCTGCAGGCCGACGTGGCTGTCGCCCATCTCGCCTTCGATCTCAGCCCGTGGGATCAACGCCGCGACCGAGTCGATCACGACCAGGTCCACCGCATTGGAACGGACCAGCAACTCACAGATTTCCAAGGCCTGCTCGCCGGTGTCCGGCTGGCTGACCAGCAGATCGTCAATATTCACACCCAACCGCTTGGCCCAGGACGGGTCCAGCGCGTGCTCCGCATCAATAAACGCCGCCACCCCGCCGGCCTTCTGGACGTTGGCGATGATGTGCAGGTTCAGGGTTGTCTTACCCGACGATTCCGGCCCAAAGACCTCGATCACCCGGCCACGCGGGATGCCCCGGCCACCCAACGCCAGGTCCAGGCTCAACGCCCCTGTCCCGATCCCGGGAGGGATGTTGGCAGGATCGTCATCCAGCCGCATGATCGAGCCCTTACCGAAGTTACGCTCGATCTGAGCGACCGCCCGGTCCAGGGCTTGTTTCTTGCCGGCCTCGGATTTATCGGCGGCGGACGATGATTTGGCCATGGAAAGTACTCTTTCTCGTCTCGCGGCGTTCCCATTCTTCTTCCCGCCTCGGGCGGCGGTTGTCGTCGTTACCATAGTCACGCTCCTTGTTTCAGTCAATGTTCGGGTGTTGTCAGGCACAGGCCATGTTAGGGGATGTTCGGCATCTGTCAAGGGGTCGCTTTAAGAAAAGTTAATATTTTTTTAGGGTGCCGTTTGGGTCCTCACATCAAGCCCGCACGCAGGCATGCCGATCACACTGTCAGGGCAGATTCTCGCAAGTTTTGCTTGTATTGTTAGTTGCGTCTGCCTATATTCGACCGAACGCGTGGTATCCGACGCGGGTACCATTAAAAAGAGCCGACCAGTAATTCAGGGCAGCATGAGCCTGCCCGGAGCTTGAAAAGTAGGGGAGAAACCATATGCGAGTTGTAGTCCTGTTATGCGCCTTGATCGGATGTGTGTGTCCGGCTCAGGCCGGTTCATTCTGGGCGGCTGACGTCAGTAACGATGCCATCAACCTCTACGACTCGGTGGGCGGCCTCATGGACTCGCTGCCGATCGGTTTCCAGGCCGGGGCCATCGAATACTCAGACATCACCGACAAACTCTATTTCGGGCGCTACAACGGGGGAACTTCCAGCGACAACGGCGTCTGGTCGATGAACAGCGACGGCACCGGACTGACGCAAATCTTCACAGCCACCGGCACGGCACGCTCGGTCGGATTGGACCCGGTGAACGGCTACGTCTTTGCCGACATCCAGAGCGGCGCGGACGATGGCATCTGGCGGATGGAACTGGACGGCAGCAACCCCATCAAGATCGACGACACGTTCGTCTCCCTGTCGATCGGCGCTCTCAAGCCCGACCCGCTGACGCAAACGCTGTACATCGGCGACTGGACCGGCGGCAACGTGCTCAAATCCATGGATTACGCCGGCGGCAGCCAGACCACCGTCCTCTCCGGCCTCGATGGCAACCTCCACGAGATCGACCTTGACCCGATCAACGGCAAACTCTACATGGCATCCAACGGGGCCGGCCCGATCTACCGGATGAATCTGGACGGCACCGGACTGGAAACCTTTGCGGACGGCTTCACCAACCCCGTGGGGCTCGCCCTGGACCTGGTTGACGGCTATGTCTACGTCGGCGAACTCAGTAGTTCGGGAGGCGTAGAACGGCTCAACCTCGACGGCACCGGCCGGACGCAGATCGTGTCAGACATCCGCGCCTTCGGCCTCGCCTACAACAGCCCGATCCCCGAACCCACCACCGCCGCGATCCTGACCCTCTGCGGCATGGGTTTGTTAAAACGCCGGGCGCCTAAAGCCTGAATCAAACTCGACGACGACACTCTTGACTCCGACACAGTCGAACAGTCAGGCTGTCCGATCCATTACGACATAAGCCATCCGTGTGAGAACTCGGGAAACTATCGATGTGTGCCTGTTGGTGGCGTAGTAGTTGCTGGCGGCCCGGTCGCCGTGATTTAAGGCGAATGGGTTTTTCTATCAATGAGATGGTACAGCAGTAAACCCAAGACCCAGATCACTATCCAAAAAATCCAAGCCGCTAATGCGAGATGCTTCGTAGAGGCATCATAATTCTGTTTGTTGTAACTTGAATAAAACTGCGTCGTCGAAGATCCGGTCAAGCCTTGGTTTGTGTTAATTGCACGAACAATTGTAATTAATTCTCTAGCAGCGGCTTGAACGTCCGGCTGAGATGTATCCGCACCAACATAATCCAGTAATGCTAAAACAGAAGCCTGGTTAAATGGATGGCCCACATGGGGCCCTGTGCCGGGTGGAGGTGACGGCGCCCCGTCACCCCAGTAGTAGCTGTGATATGTCATGGTTGATAATTGAACCATGATAGATACATACGGCCCGCTTCCCGCCCCACCCCGG
>CBDUNP010000059.1:0-11625 GCA_965368605.1 uncultured bacterium
GGGATACCAGGGGCTGAAGCGCGAGATACAGGATGGCGTCTGGCAGAAGGTGGGCGGCTTGAGATTGTGCGTGATAGCGTGCCTGCACTCAAGACGTTTGCGATGATGGGGACGGGGCTGGGGACGTTTGAGTACGTGTTTCCGATGTATGACGAATCTAATCGCCCTACCCGCGCGGCGCATGCGGACAACGATTACCTGCAACTGCTATTTGAGATGGGTCTGATCGGGGCTTTGCTCGTGCTGCTATTCGTGGGCATCGTCTTGCGAGACGCATTGAAGGCTCTGTGGTCGGTGTCGCAGGCTCCGGAGGTGATGGGCTTGTACGGCCTGCTCTACGGGGTGGTTGCGGTGGCGGTCCACAGCAGCGTGGACTTTGGGCAGCGCATCCCCGGGGTCGCTGTGATGACCGCGGTCACGCTTGGTTTGATCGTAGGCATCAGTCGGCAAGCCAATAAGACGAGAAAGACGGCCGAACGACCTAAGTCGGACGGAATGTTTTATATAGACCCGGCCCCACTTGCCTGGCGGATTCCCATGGGCGTGCTGTGCCTATTGCTTGTCTCCGTGACGAGCTATGCGGGCCTGGCCTTTTTCGAGAACCATCGGCGGGCGGAGTTGGCGTGGCATATTGCTCAGCGGAAGCTATACGCCTTTGAAGCGGACCGATCGGCGGGCGTGGGGGCTGACCGTCGGCGTGTCATCCGGGCGATGGCAAAGGCGGTCGAACATGCACCCGGTGATGTGCGATACCTGACGGGTTACAACGAGCAACGCTGGCTGGCCAGCTTGGAGTCGAGAATAAATAGCGAAACGGATACGCCAGCAGATACACGATGGGCCAAAGAGGCTGAGCAGATCGCTGTGGAAACTGAAACTGCGATCCGGCTGTGTCCGACTTACGGGCCGGCTCACAGCCTGGCAGGGCATGTCCGGTGGGAGGGACTCCAGGATAACAAGGGCGTCCGGTTTATCGTTCAGGGCGCCCAACTTGCAGGGCACGACGCGTCTGCGTGCATCGCCGCTGGGCGGGCGCTGGGGCAAGCCGCCCGGTGGGATGAAGCCGAGCCGTGGTTTGCCCGAGCGATCCGCAGGAAGCTCCGCTGCGGGAGTCATGTGGCTGATGTATTGGTTCAGGAGTTTGATAAGCCGGCGTTGGCGCTGCGGGTGATCGAGGACGACCCCGTGGCGCTAATGCGACTGATCCGAGCAGCCCATCGTGACCCGCGGCACACGGCGGACGCGATGGCTTGGTTGCAGACCTATCGCGACACGATCATCGCTGCGGCTGACAACGACTATGCAAGCCCATCCACACTCGCAGCCCGAGCGCAGATGCACCGGATCGAGGGGGATCTTGAGTCTGCCGCGACATGGTACCGCAGAGCTTTGGCGTTGAATGATAACCGGCCGGCGTGGCATTACGACCTTGCGATGATCCATTATGAACTCGGTGAATACGAGATGGCGCAGCAACACAACGAGCTTAGCCTGGCATTGAGCCCGGGGCTGGAGCGGGCCGAGGCGTTGCGGGCCAGCCTGAGTAATCTTTAATTGACTTCGATCGAACAACAGACAGAAACGGTCACACTAATCGGGAGTATCACGGATGAAACTTACACGGACCTATCATCGACTTGTCAACCTGCATGCGATCCGCCTGAGCATGGCGATGTTATTCATGCTGCTCACGGGGCCGGTGTGCCTGGGGGATGTGACTGTTTATCAAACGGGTTTCGAGTCGCCGTTTGTTCCCGGGAACCTGTCGGGGCAAGCAGGCTGGAGTTCGGTAGCGACGATTGATTCCCCCGCGGTGATCGCGCCAGGAGGCAACGGCGGGCAGGGCGTAGAACTTACGCGCGGCGCAAACATCGGCGTGGCCGCAGATGCAAACTACCTGATCAATCTATCGACGGAAACATTCACCGACTTCGTGGCGGTGGACTGGGACATGAAGGTGATGAGCACGGGGCAGACCCCCAAGCCGTTCGGCCCTTTCTTCGGGATGGATAACTTTGCGACGGATAACACGACCCGACGTGTCGGGTTTGTCGGGATGGACGCGACGACGGGCGAGGTCCTTTACAGCCAGCCTGGGAACGGGGCCCTGCTCGTGGACAACAATACCGTGCCTCTGGGTGCATGGCACCGCTGGTCGATGGTGATGGACTTTAACAGCAAGACGTTCGACGTTACGGTGAATACGATCACGGTGCTGAACGATATCGGCTTCGCAGATGCGACGGTAGATATCGACGACTTTGTGGCTTCCGCGATGACAACGTTTGCCGCGTCGCTGGACCCGCAGAGTATTCACGCAGGGGGTACGGCCTTCTTCGACAACTATGCCATTCGATCCGGCAACCCACCGATCACGGGAGACCTGGACCTGGATGGGTTTGTCGGGATCGTTGACCTGGGACTGATCCTGGCACGATGGAATCTGAACGTAACCCCGGGCGACATAGGGCTCGGCGACCCCAGCGGGGATGGGTTTGTGGGGATCGATGACCTGGACATAGTGCTAGGCAACTGGAATGCAGGCACCCCCCCACTAGCAGGCACCTCGGCAAACCTGCCTGAGCCGGGGACACTGGGGCTGCTGTGTGTCGGCGGCCTGTGCCTATTGAGGCGGGGGAGTGCGTGATTATAGATTCTGTTGACTTAAACAGCTTCGCCGGAGCCGGGACACGCAGGTGTGGCGACCGGTGCAATCGTTACAGGCCCGAGTGCCTGACAGGTGGAGCAAGGTTATAGGTCAAGCGGGTCTGAGCTTGGGCCGATCGGGGGGATATGGCCAATCAGAAACCGACGAAGCCGACGGAAAAGCGGAACTTCCCGCGTCTGAAGAATAAACACGCGACAAGCCTTTTCGGGGATGTGTTTGAGCTGTCAGGCGGCGGGATGAAGGTCTTCCGCAAGAGCTCCAAGCTGGTAGAGATCGGCGATGAGTTCCAGGTCGACCTGCACTGTGAACACCTCAGCACGCTGGTGCGTGTGCGCGTGGTCCATCGCGAGTGTGTGGGGTTTCACCGGCACGTCTACGGAGTCGAGTTTGTTGAACTCACGGCTGACCTGAGCGTCAAGATCGGGCGTTTGGTCCAGGCGGCCTGTGAACCATGCGCGAGCCCGTCTTGCTGGATCGCGGCGTGACGGTAGGAATCTCTGACCTGTGATGTCTGCTCACTGACCAGGAACGCTAAGCCGCAAGCGGCGGGCCCCTGCGGGTTCAGCTCTACAAGAACGTTCCGATCCCCAATCAAATACCACCAACCCGACTCAGACGCTGACCGGCGCGGTGGTTTCGACCAGGTGGTAGCGGAAGGCGTCGGCGATGGCCTGCCAGGAGGCGTCGACGATATTTTCGTTGACGCCGATGGTGGTGATGTATCGGGTCACATCGTTGTCGTCCTCGTTGTCACGAACGGCGAACTCCGCAATGACACGAACCTTCGCCGCGGACTCGGCGGTCGGGTTCACGACGCGGACCTTGTAGTCGGCCAGGTGGACGTCGTTGATCTGCGGGTAGTGGTCTTTCAGGGCTTTTCGCAGTGCGCCGTCGAGCGCGTTGACCGGGCCGTCCCCCTCGGCGACACGGTGTTCGGTCTGGCCGGCGGTGCGCAGCTTGACGGTGGCCTCGGTGGTCGGGGCCTCGTTGTTACGTCGCAGGATGACGCAGCGGTAGTGGTCCAGCTCCCAGAAGTCCGGGAGCTTGCCCATAGCCTCGTAGAGCAGCAGCTCGAAGCTGGCTTGGGCCGCCTCGAAGTGGTAGCCCTGGTGCTCGAGGTCCTGGACTCGCTGGAGGACTTTGCGCTGCAGGTCTTTGTCGTCCTGGATGGAGAACTTCTCGCCGAGGGTCGCAGAGATATTACTGGCACCGGAGAGCTCGGAAACAAGGATGCGTCGTTCATTCCCGACGAGCGAAGGCTCAACGTGTTCGTAGGAATGGGCGATGCGTTGGACGGCGTGGACGTGCATGCCGCCCTTGTGCGCAAACGCGCTGGTGCCGACGTAGGGCTGGCACGACGAGAGGCTGAGGTTGGCGCGTTCGTAGACGGCGCGTGAGAGCTTGGTCAGGCCGTCGAGGTTTTCGCCGGTGAGGCAGTCGTAGCCGAGCTTGAGCCGCAGGTTGGCGATGACGGTGGTGAGATCGACGTTGCCGCAGCGTTCGCCGATGCCGTTGATCGTGCCCTGAACCTGCACCGCGCCGGCTTCGACCGCGGCGAGGCTGTTGGCGACGGCGAGGCCGGCGTCGTTATGGGTGTGGATGGCGACCTTGACGTCGGCGCCAAGCTCGTTGTGCAGGTCGTTGATGGCCTTGCTGATCAGGCTGGGCAGGGAGCCGCCGTTGGTATCGCAGAGGACCAGGCGGGTCGCGCCGCCTTTGAGCGCGGCCTTGAGTGTGTCCAGCGCATAGTCCCGGTTGGCCCGGTAGCCATCAAAGAAGTGCTCGGCATCGTAAAAAACTTCCTCGCAGCCCGGGTGCTGGTTACAGAAGGCCAGGGAGTCGGTGATCATCGCCAGGTTCTCTTCCCGGCTGATACACAAGACTTCATCCACATGCAGGTCCCATGTCTTGCCGACGATGGTGATGATCGGTGCCCCCGCCCCGACGAGGGCCTGCATCCCGACGTCGTCCTTGGCGTCGATATCTTTTCGGCGGGTCATGCCGAAGGCGCAGACCTTGGAATGTTTAAGATCGAGCTTGCGGACCTCCTGGAAGTAGGCTTCGTCCTTGGGGTTGGATAGCGGGTACCCGCCCTCAATGAAATCGACACCGATCTGGTCCAAGAGCTGCGTGATCTTGAGCTTGTCCACCAGAGAGAGGTTCACGCCTTCGCCCTGCGTGCCGTCGCGGAGTGTGGTGTCGTAGATTTCGACGCGTCGTTTGGTAGCGGCAGGTGTGTTCATGGTCTTGGTCTCGGTCGTTCCGGTTGTCCGGGGCATCGGGTTGAGTTTAGGCGGGTAACAAAAAACCCCGCCGATTGGGCAGGGCCTGTGTCTTACTAAAAAGGAATCAGAAAACAGCAGCCCTACCGGGGGGAGGTAATAATCGCGATCCCAATAATCATGGCAGCGGCTGAGTTCATAAGTGGGACAGTATATCCGTAATCCGATGAGTTTCAAGTGTGTGTGACGAGTTAGAGGACTCTCCGCCGGAGTGCCAGCCGCAGCGGGCGAGGGGCAAGACACGGGTCTGCCGGGAAAAAACGGACAAGGGGCTCTATAATCCGGCCCACACGGATGACACTCATTCCCGGAGCCGAAGGATGCCCGCCCACGACGACGCCCCCCCCACCGCAGACGCGCCGCCCCCCCAAGCTTCACAATCCGATCCACACCCCTGGGCGCGCCGCCTCGGTGTGTTACTGACGATCGCGACGTTCTTGCTGATCGGGACCGGCGGGCTGGTGACCAGTTATAACGCCGGGCTCGCGGTGCCGGACTGGCCGGGGAGTTTTGGCAACTGGATCTTCCTGCCGGCAAAGATCTGGGCCGACCTGGCGGTGATGCTGGAGCACAACCACCGGCTGACCGGCCAGGTGGCGGGATTGATCTGCATCGCAACCGTGATCGCGGCCGTGCGTGTGAAGGGCTGGGGGAGCCCGGTGGCATGGCTGGCCATCGCAGTGCTGGCGGCCTACGTCTACCAAGGGATCATGGGCGGCCTGCGCGTCACCGAGAAATCCGTCGGCCTGGCGGTGCTGCACGGTGTGCAGGGCCAACTGCTCTTCATGCTGGTGATCTGGCTGGCGGCGTGCCTCGGACGATACCGCGACAAGATCAAGTCGGCGGTGGACGACGCAGACGGGCGCGTGATCTCCCGGGCGGTGTATGCCTTGTGCTGGGCGTTTGTCGTGCTGCTTGTCATGCAACTGACCATCGGTGCCGTCGTGCGGCACACCCACTCGGCCTCGGCCATCCCCGACGCCCCGGCGGTCTACGGCGGGTTCTTCCCGCCTTCCGATGAAGCTGTCATCGCCGAGAAGTTCTACGAGCTGGGCGGCGGCGAGTGGTGGGTCTACGAGAAAGAGCCCGCCCTCCCGATGGAAGCGGTCGAAAGCGAGACGACGCCGGGCCTGCTGGACAAGACCCGCCGGGTCCCCGCGACCCCGCCCTCGGTCGGCCTGGTTCACAATCAGTACCTGCACCGGGTCATGGGCATGGTCATCCTGCCGGTGGTCGGGTTCGGGCTGATCCACATGTTGATGCGGTATTACAAGGTCGTCCCCGGGCTGCGTGGGCCGGTGGCCATCGGGTCGGTGATGTTCGTCTTGCAGGTCTTGCTGGGCATGAGCGTGATCTGGTCGAAGGAGAGCCCGCACGTCGCGTCGAGCCACCAGGCGATGGGGGCGGCGTTGCTGGGTGTGTCGACGCTGGTGTTGATCCGTGTACACTGGGTACGGAAATTGGCTGGGAAAGGCCGATAGATCGCAGGTGAGAACCCCATGAATCAGGCAACCGCATCCGACCCCAAACGCCCCACCACCGAGTTACGACCCGGCGGCAATAATTCTGACGCCTCGGCGACGCAGGGTCCAGGGCCGGAATCTCCCACCTTATTTAGAAGCTACGTCACGCTGGCCAAGCCCAGGATCATGGTCATGGTCTTGGTCACGGTGTGGGTCGGTTTCATGTTCGGCGGGCGGGTGCAGGGCTGGGACTGGCTGACGATGATCGCGGCGCTGGTCGGTTCGGGGCTGTCGTGCATGGGGGCCAGCGCGCTGAATCAGGTCTATGAACGCGACACCGATGCCAGGATGAAGCGGACGCGCAACCGGCCGATGCCCAACGGGCGGATCAGTGTCGAGGCGGGCTGGACGTTTGGCGTGATGCTGTCGGCAATCGGCATCCTCACGCTGGGGTTCATGACCACCTGGCTTGCGGCGGGTGTGTCGGCGTTGACGATCATCAGCTACGCGATCGTGTACACCCCGATGAAGCGGACGAGCCATATGGCGACCGTGGTCGGGGCACTGCCGGGGGCGCTGCCACCGGTCCTGGGTTACGCCGCGGCCTCCGGGGGGACGATCGGGATCGAGGCGGTCCTGCTGTTTGCGATCATGTTCGTCTGGCAACTCCCGCACACGCTGGCGATCTACTGGCTGTACCGCGACGAGTTCTCCAAGGCCGGCTTCCCGATGCTGCCGGTGATCGACCCCAGCGGGTCGTACACGTTCCGACAAATCCTGATCGGCTCGCTGCTTCTGCTGCCTCTGGGCCTGACGCCGACGCTGTTCGGGGTCAGCGGGCTGGTTTACTTCATCACGGCATTTGCGTGCGGGGTGTTGATGCTGGGCGCGTCCCTGCTGCTCTCCGCCGAGCCGACCAAAGCGCACGCACGCGGCCTGTTCTTCGTGTCGCTGATCTACCTGCCGGTCGTGCTGGTCGTCATGCTGGTCGACCGGGTGTGAGTCGTGATAACACGGAGCACACAGAGTCTCAGAGGCACGGAGATGAGAAAGCCAAGACTTTGAAACAGGGATGAACGCTGTTGAACGCGGATAGGATTCATCCCCGGCCCCCACTTCTTCTTGATCAGTGTTCATCAGCGTTGATTAGTGTTCCTGCCTCTTCCGCATCGCTCCCCCCTTCCTGTAGAATCCTGTCATGCCCACGACCACGACCTCACGCCCATCCAATCACGCGATCCACGTTGAGGGGCTGTCCCATCAGTACCCCGAGCCCAAACGCTCGCGTCGTGAAGCTAAGAAACCCAAGCCGCGCACGCTCGCGCTCGACGGCGTCAGCTTCCAGGTCAACCCCGGCGAGATCTTCGGCATCCTCGGGCCTAACGGCGGCGGCAAGAGCACACTCTTCAAGGTCCTCTCCACGATGCTCCGCGCCTCGGCGGGGGAAGGCAAACCCGCAGGAACAGCCAAAGTCATGGGCCACGACGTCGTCACCGCCCCCAACCGGGTCCGCCAGCAGCTCGGCGTCGTCTTTCAGAGCCCCAGCCTCGACGGCAAGCTCACCGCCGCGGAAAACCTCCGCCACCACGGCCGACTCTACGGCATCAGCCGGTTCGAACTCTCCAAACGCATCGACCACTGGCTGGCACACTGGAACCTCGCCGACCGCCGCAACGAGTGCGTCGAACGCTACTCCGGCGGCATGCGACGCAAGGTCGAGGTCGCCAAGGCCATCCTCCACGAACCCAAGCTGCTGCTGATGGACGAGCCCGCCACGGGTTTAGATCCTGCCGCACGACGCGACCTCTGGGACATCCTCTTCGAGCTGCGCGAAAAACGCGGCATGACCATCGTCCTGACCACCCACCTGATGGACGAGGCCGACCGCTGCGACCGCCTGGCCATCATGAACGAAGGCAAACTCATCGCCGTCGACACCCCCGACAACCTCAAAGCAAAGATCGGCGGCGACGTAATAAACATCGAACCCGAAACCCCCGACATCGCCGAACGGTTAGCCCGAATGATCGAAGAACGCTTCGGCCCCTGGCCCAAAGACACCGCCCCCACCGTCATCGACAACCGAATCCGCTTCGAGAAACCCGACGGGGCCCGCATCATCGCCGATGTCGCCGCAGCGTTTCCCAAGCATATCCGAGGCTTATCCGTGGGACGGCCTACGATTGAGGATGTGTTTTTGAGGCTGACCGGGGCGGCATTAAATGAACACTCATAACAACCGGTTATGGCGTGACAACTCGATCATAGTTTCTATTGATTCGGCCCACTGATGACCTTCCGGAAACAGCTTATTAATCTTATCTTTAAGCCATTTCTGTTCTGACAGACCAAACAGTGGGACCGCTGCATCAAAATCAACCTGATCTTTCTCAATTGTTTCCTGTTTAACCTTGTACAGCAACTGTATTTCAGGAGACAAGTACGGCACCCCGGCAGAACTGCATCGGCCTATGGTTGTTAAGCTGCCCCGTATTGTAGGGTCGCGCCTGAAGACCCAATCATTATTCTCAGTATCTATTAGCATTAGTTGGAGAGCCCACGGCTCGCCGAGTGTTTTACGGCACCAAATATCTTTACACTTTCCTTCTAATAACTCGCCTGTACACCAACTCCGAAGCTCACCATCGACAGCCACATTCAAATCCCAACCAGATAAGTAAGACTGGACCTCCAACTGGTGACACCTGCAAACCACCACATCAATATCGCCATGCGGACGGATATTTTTCTCAACAAACAAATCTATCGCGTAACCGCCGGCAATCCACCACGGCACGGATAGCTTGTTAAGCAAATCAACTGTTGCAGATAGTGATAGTGGATCCCATATATCCATACACTTGAAAATCTATTCTCTGAACATCTGGCAGTATCAAATCGGCCACCGATACCCAAGCTCAAAGCTGTCCTCCCCCGGCACGAGCAGGGGCGCACCACCCTGGGCGTGTGACTTTTCGGCCAGGTCAAAGATCGCGATCGTTCGGCGGGCCTGGTGGGCGGTGACGATGAGGGGTTCGTCCATGATTAAATGGTTGGCGACGTTCTGGTAGTAGCTGTTCCAGTTGGGTTCCCACTTATCGAGTTTGGCTTCGCCGCGTGAGCCGTGGGCGTGTTTGGTGAGGGTGACCTGGCCGCCGGGGCCGTCGTTGGAGAGGCCGCCTTCGGTGCCGAGGATGCGCCAGCCGGCGCGGGGGACGGCGACGCGCTGGCCCTGCTCTAACGTAGCCGAGACACCGCCCTCGAAGCGGATGGTCACCAGCGCGTAGTCTTCGTTGCTGGTGTTGTGCCAGGTGTTTTTGTGGAGGATGCCGGAGACGCTCTCGATGCGTTTGGGGATGAAGTTCAGCAGCCAGTCGACGTAGTGCGCCCCCCAGTCGTAGAGGACGCCGCCGCTGACGGGCTTGCTGGCGCGCCACCAGTTGTTGGGCATGTGCCACCCGCCGGTCGCGGCGTCGGCGTGGAAGACGTCACCGATCTCGCCGGCCTTAATCAGCGAAAGCATCTGGCGGAAGTCGCCGTCCCACCGCCGATTGTGGAAGCAGGAGAGCATCGTCCCGGCCTTGTCGGCGGCGGCGATCATCGCGTCGGCCTCGCTGAGCGTGATGCAGAACGGCTTCTCCGTCACGACGTGTTTCCCAGCCTCGCTCGCCGCGATACACACCTCGGCGTGAAGATTGTGCGGCAGGATCACGATGACCAGATCGACCTTGTCATCCGCCAGCAGGTCCTGATACTTGGTGTAGGTCTTGATGGCGTCGCCGAGTTCGGTCTTGGCGTGCTTGGTGCGTTCGGGGTCGGTGTCACAGACGGCGACGGTCTTGCAGCCGAACTGATTGTTCAGCGCCTCGGCGTGGATCTTGCCCATCCCAAACGCCCCGCCGTAGCCGATGATGCCGACGCCGATTTTCTTGTCGAATGTCTCCCCGCAGACGTGACGGAGGGCCCGCTCGGCCATGCGGTAGAGGTTCGGGTTATCCAGGGCCTGGGGGGTTCCGCCAAGCGCGAGGGAGACGACCAGGCCTTTGTCGGCCTTGCGTGACAGGCCGACCGGGGTGTCGCGGCCGTCGATGTGCGACACGGCGAAGACCTCTGAATCGTCATCGGGCTCGACCGCCAACAGTGAGTCGTGGATATCAAAGTCATCGCAGCGGACGGCCAGCGTGTGGCCGGCGTCTTTGGCCTTGGAGGCGAAGCGGACCTTAAAGTCGAAGGCGGTGGGCGATTCGCTCTTGACCCGGACACCGAGAAGTTTTCCCAGCGAATCGTTCCCGGCCAACGTCGACACGGCGTGGTGCAGCGTGACCAGCCCGCCACCGGATTGGACGAACTTCGCCAACCCCTGCGCGTGGGTCTCGGGCAGCGCATCGGATAGGCCGGTGATGGCCAGGACCGCCTTGAACTCGCTCTCCAGAAGATTCGCAAGTGCCGGCGCTCCGTTGCTGGTGATACTGACCACGCTGACGGTGAATCGGCCGGAGGCTTCGAGCTGATCGACCCATCGTGTGACGGCGGGCGTTTCGGGGCGGTTGGACCCCGGACCGGTGAGCAGGAGGATCGGGTGAGGCGTGCGGGCGGGCTCGGGCATCGGGGGCTCCAGAATCAGTGTCGGGCACTTCAATATGAGACGACACATGATAAGAGCAAGCGGTATGGAGGGGTAGGTGAGGGGCCGGACACGTTGGAGCGCTGGGTGTGCGGTGTTTACCGAGTCAGGCCGAGCGGTTCGGGCGTGGCTGGGAGCCCGGTGACTTGTAGCTGGGCGAGAGCTGATGAATCGTCTGGCGGATTTGCTCGGGGGAGAGGCTGGCGGATGAAAGTTTGGCATCATCGCAGGACCGCGGCATGCCGTAGACAGCACAGGTGGCTTTACTCTGGGTCAGGATGACACCGCCCGCTTTGACGATCTCCTGGGCACCGAGCACACCGTCTCGGCCGATACCTGTCATCACGATCCCCAGAGTCTTCCCGCGATACACCTGGGCACAACTGAAGAAGAGCTCGTCCACCGAGGGCTTGTAGAGCAGTTCTTTGGGCTGATCGTTGACCTGGATGACGGGCCGATGGGTCGGGCCTTTGATCACACGGAGGTGCTGGCGACCCGGGCCAAGGTAGACGGTGCCCGGGAAGACCGGTTGGCCGTCCTCTGCTTCGACCACCGTCAGCGGCGACTGGCGGTCCATCGTCAGGGCCA
>CBDUNP010000060.1:0-11589 GCA_965368605.1 uncultured bacterium
TACACTGCGGCCTATGAATGACGGCCAGTCTACCCCCGACCCCCCCCCGGAGCAGCCCCCGGAACATTCGCCCGGTCCATCACCGGCGACCCCGACGCACGGCTCGGGCATAGACGAAGGTGTGAGCCGGACACCTTCCACCGATTCTACGTCGCAGGGCCTCGGCCGGGTCGCCATCCGTGGCACCGCGTACGTGTTTGCCGGGCAGATCCTGGTCAAGGTCACGGCCCTATTGAGCCTGTGGGTCCTGGGCTACTACCTGGACGAGAAGCAGTTCGGGCTCTGGGGCCTGGCGTTGTCGGCGGTGGCGTTGGCGGACTGTGTCCGGGACATGGGGGCGCACAAGGTCCTGATCCAGCGCGGCGGGGAGTTTGACGAGCTGGGGTCGCCGGTCTTCAAGATGGGCCTGGCGTTTAACATCCTGGCGGCGTCGATCCTGCTGGCGGTCGCGCCGATCATGGCCAAGGTGTACGACGACGTGGTGATCGCCTGGCTGATCGTCATCGCCGCGTTCACGATCCCGTTGCAGAGCCCGGTGACGATCCTGCGGGCGCGGATGAGTATCGACCTGCGTTTCCGGGCGATGACCGTGATCACGATCCTGGCGCAGTTTGTGAAGAACGGGTCGATGATCCTGTTCGCGATTTTGGGGTTCGGCGTCTACAGCTTCGTGCTGCCGATGGTGCTGATGGTGATATTTTCGTTCGCGGCGTTTCGGTATTGTGCCGGGCCGTTGCCTAAGAGTCGGCCGTTGACGAAGGAACACTTCGGCTCGATCTTTGCCGCGGTCAAGTGGATCACGATCAGCTCGTTCTTCGGCGCACTGATCAATCAGGGCGACCGGCTGGTGATCGGCTGGTTCCAGGACACCGAGACGGTGGGCGTCTACTTCTTTGGGTTCCAGCTGATTCTTTCGACGGTCGTGATCTTCGGCGCGGGGATGGTCAGCGTGTACATGCCGACGCTGTCCAAGCTGACGGGTGACCCGCAACGTCAGGCGCAGGCCTACGAAAAGATGGTGCGCGTCTCGGCGGTGGTGTTCTCGGTGGTGTGTGTGATGGCGGTGCTGGTGTCGGACCCGGCGATTCACTTGTTGTGGAAGGGCCGGTGGGACTCGGCGATCCCCGTGGCGCAGCTGATGAGCCTGAGCCTGTGTGTGTACCTGATCGGGCCGGTGGCGATGTCGTTTGTCGAGGCGCTGGGCCGATGGAAGTTAAGGGCGGCGCTGATGGGCGCGGAGATGATCGGTGTGCTGATCGCGGCGGCGCTGGGCGCGAGCTTGGGCGGGCTGGTGGCGATCGCGGCGGCGATCTCGGGCGTCAAGGCGATCGTCAGCCTGGGGCAGTGCCTGATCGCCGGCCGGCTGGCGGGGCTGGGGGCCTGGCCGCTGATCCGCGCGATTATGGGGCCGGTCCTGCTGGCGGGCGTCTGCGGCTCGGCGAGCTACTACGGCTTCGCCTGGCTGATGCAGGGCTACGCCTCCTGGGTGATCGCCTCGGCGGCCCTGACCGTCTTCGGCGGGCTCTTCCTGGCGGGGCTTTTCACCCTGATGCGGCCACGTTTCGACGAGGTGATGGGCGTCTTTGGCCACCTGATCCCCGGTTGGGCCACGGTGAGAAAACAGCAAGCGGGTTGAGATACACGGCATCACGACTCCCGGCGCGGTATCATCCGCCCCTGTTTTTTCACATACCCTAAAAGGCCTGGCCCGGCTCGTCCGATAGAACGTATCTGATCCTATGTCCAACGAGCCGACCCTCCAGACAACCCGCTCCCACGTCCCGCCGTTGGACGGCCTGCGCGGCATCGCCGTGTTGCTGGTCCTCTGGGCGCACGTCCCGCCGGACCTGGGCGGCAACGTGGTCGGCCTGTTGAACCGCATCGTCCAGCCGGGCTACCTGGGCGTGGACATCTTCTTCGTGCTGTCCGGCTTCCTGATCACCCGCATCCTGATGTACGAGCGGGAGAATAAGAAACCGCTTCGCTACTTCCTGATCCGCCGGGCGTTTCGGATATTCCCGATCTACTACCTGCTGATCGGTTTGCTGATCTTCCTGGCGCCGGGCGAGTACTTGGTGTGGTGCGCGACGTACCTGTCGAACTTCGTGTTCAGTTTCGATGGCGAATGGAGCGCCGAGCTTGGCCGATGGGTTCACGAGTCCAACCCGATGCGGCACACCTGGTCGCTGTGTGTGGAAGAACACTTCTACATGATCTGGCCGTTGATTATCTACTTCATGGCGCGCGACACGCTCAAGCCGATCGCGATGGCCGTGGTGATCTCGGGGATGATCCTGGCGGTGATGGCGTCGGTCTTCGCGGGCGACCTGCCGCTGCTGCCGCTGCTGTACCGGGGCACGCCGTTCCGCGCGACTTCGCTGGCGCTCGGCGGGTTGTTCGCGCTGTACGAGCCGTCGATCGGTGTGGGCAAGCCGCGTTCGTGGCTGCTGTCCGGCTGCTTCTTCCTGCCCGCGGCGGGTCTGCTGGCTTCGACGCAGTTGCTGGACTACCCCTGGAACCAGTCGGTCAAGATGATCGGGTTCGCGTTGCTGTCCAGCTCGATCTTCCTGGCGGCGGTGGGGGCCGAGGTGCTTGGGCCCAAGGCCGCGGCCGTGCTGTCCCGCGGGCCGTTGGCTTATGCCGGTCGTATCAGTTACGGGGTTTACCTCTACCACTACCCGATCTTTTACGCGCTGGGCGTGCTCGACGAGGCGTCCCACCCCTCAGCCATGCTGACCTTCCAGGGCATCGGCCTGACCTTTATCGTCGCGACCGTGTCCTACTTCGCGCTGGAACGCCCGATCCTCAAGTACGCCTCCCGGTACCGCTAACCGGTCAGCCGTCACAACCCACGCCCGCCACTCGGTTTAATCAGCCTTTTTCTGCCACTCAAGGCGGTTTTTCCCTGATTCTGACCGGGCACGGTGTATACTGTGATGCGGGCCTACCGGCCTCACCGGATATCTTTTAAGAAGCATCGGAACGATCGGCCATGAACAAGTGGTGTGTTGTGTTTGTGTGTCTGGTCGGCCTGCTCGCGGGGGTGGTCCGGGCCGACCCGATCCAGATCTACATCATGGCCGGGCAATCCAACATGGTCGGCAGCGGGATCAGCGCCGAGCTGCCGACCGAGCCGTTCGACTACACCGAGCCACAGCAGATCCCCTTCAGCTACGACCTGGAGATCGGCGCCCATGTCTCTAATGGGTTTGAGTTCCTTCGCCCCAGCGTGCGTTCCGGGAGCTTCGGTTCCGAGCTGACCTTCGGCCGACGCATAGACCTGGCGACCGACGGCCCGATCGGGATCATCAAGGTCGCCGCCGGCGGGACCAACCTGTCACACAACTGGAACCCTGACGCGCCGATCCCCGACCGGGCGATGTACCCGCTGATGATTAATCACATCCAGGCGACGCTGGCCCAGTCCGGTATCCAGGGGATTGATTACGAGTTCGCCGGGCTGTTGTGGACGCAGGGCGAGTCGGATACCAGCGACGAAGGCGTGGCGATGTACGCCGACAACCTGACCGATTTTATTCAGGACGTCCGCACGGACCTGAACGCACCCGACCTGCCGGTCTATATCAGCCGGCTCAGCCAGTTCACCAACTACAAGAACCGGATGCTGATGCGTTCGGCACAGTCCCAGGTCGCGCGTGCGGATGAATTGGTCACGGTCATTGACACGGACCACCTTGAGCTGCGATTCGATCAGATCCATTACAACACGCAGGGGCAGCTGGGCCTGGGACACGCCTTTGCTGACGCGATCCTCTTCGGCCCGCCGCCGGAAGACTTCGATGGCGACGGGCTGGTGACGGACAACGACCTGAACATCCTGGTCGGCCACTGGAACCTCTCCGCTCCGGCCGGCGACACGACGTTTGGCGATGCCGACGGCGACGGGTTTGTCGGCCAGTCGGACCTGATGATCATCACCGGCCTGATCCCGCTTCCCCCGCCTCGCTTAGATAACGGCGACCTGACCGGCGAAGGGTTCGTCGGGATCGACGACCTGAACATCCTGCTGGCCAACTGGAATCAGAACGTCACGCAGGGCGATGTCAGCATGGGCGACCTGAACGTGGACGGTTTCGTGGGCATCGCGGACCTCACGCAGATCCTCGCGCAGTGGAACACCCTTGTGCTTGACCCGGAGTTGTTCATCCCCACGCTCGAGGAGATGGACCTGGACGGCAGCGGGGCTGTGGACCAGGGGGACATCGAGTTCATGTTTTCACAGTGGTCGTTTCTGGATGACGCCGCGCCGATCCTGCCGATCGGTACCGAGCCTGATCCGGTGGCTTCGGACTTCAACGCCGACGGCTTCGTGGATGTCGAAGACCTGCGCTACCTGCTGGTCGAGCTGCCCGCCGCCGTGCGCATCAGCCCGGCGGACCTGGACGGGGATGGCTTCATCGGGATCGGCGACCTGAGCCGGGTGCTTGCTCATTGGAACCAGGCGGTGAGCGCGGGCGATCCGCTGTCCGGCGACGTCGACGGCGACGGGTTTGTCGGCATCGGTGATCTGAATGCGGTGCTGGGCAACTGGAACTCCGGGCTGCCCCCGTCGGGATTGGAACAATCAAGCCAGGTGCCCGAGCCTGCGTTGGGGCTGGTGTTGCTGGCCCCGTTGTTGATGCGCGGGCGACGCGGCCGATGCCGCACATGTACGGCTCGACGTTCAGGAAAGACGCCGTCGGTTCTGTTTTCGATCAGCGCACTTATCGGGGCGATGACTACCGGTTCACCGGTGCAGGCGACTGAAACAATCATCAACCAGGGCACGCGCGACTGGGTCGCCGCGGCGACGACCGGGCGGGCGGACATGCTGATCCTCGGCGACAGCATCGTGAACCACGGCCTGGGCTGGACCGGCGGGATCGCCAACGCCGCCAAGACACGCATCGGGCTGGCGGGCACCGGGCTCGCCGCGTTGGGCACCAGCAACCTCAAGTATCCCGGGTTCGGCGGCGCGGACCTTAGCGTTGCGTCGGACTGGATACGTTCAACCTACACCTTGCCGGTTGATTTGCAGGGGCACGCCGTCAGCACGCAGGTCACGCGCCTGGACACCACCGCGACCTCCGCGAAGTTCTGGCTTGCGCTTGGGTTTAGTGACAGCCTGCTGGACCGTTCCGCCGGGTACAACTGGCAGCTCTGGGCGGCCTCCACCGATGGTGGCGACGGTTCACTCCAGGCGTTGCGTGCCTCGCGGCTGCAATCGCCCTGGACGCGCACCGTGCTGGAGATCAGTTCTACGTACACCGTCCCGGCCTCAACGGACTCGCTGAGCCTGATCGAGATCCCCTTCGCCCCGGCCCCGGGGGAGGTCAGCGACTGGCACGAGTTCGGCCTGATCAACACCACGCGCGACACCGCCATCCTCTACAACCGCCTGATCGACCCCAACGCAACCGGCATGACCGTCACCGGCTGGAGCTACCCCGGCGGGACGATGAACGATTTCGTCACCGACTTGTATGCCAACAACCGGCGCGACCAGCAGGGCCGGGCCGACTACCTGGCCGCCCTAGTTGCGGGCAACTCCGGCAAGCTCAACGTCGTCATCGCGATGGGCGACAACGACAGCGGCGAAACCGAAGCCAGCCTGACCGAGGGCATCACCCCCGGCTACTCGACCGAGGCCTTTATCGACAACGTTCAGACGCAGATCGCTCTGGTCACCGCCGACTGGGCCGCCGCCGGGCTTCCCGCAAACGACCTGTCGTTTACGTTGACCAGCAACTACCAGATCGGCCCGGAGCTGCTCGGCGAAGATCGTGTCGCACGCATGGAGGCCTACCGACTGGCCCTGCGCGACCTGGCGGCGACCGACACACGCTTCTCGTTTATCGACATGTGGGGCGCAAGCCCGAGTGCCGAGGTCGCGGTCGCCAACAATTACATCCACGACGGCGAACACCCCTCGCGCGAAGGCTCGCTGCTGTACGGGGCGCTCTTTATGAACGAGCTATTAGAAACCACCCCGATCCAAGGCGATCTGGACGGCGACGGGTTCGTCGGCCTGAACGACCTGAACCTGGTGCTTGCCAACTGGAACGTCGAGTTTGATGAGCCCTGGGTGTTGATCGAAGGCCCCAACGACTATCGGCCGGACCCGACCTACGACGGGTTCGTCGGGATCGATGACCTGAATATTGTCTTAACCAACTGGAACTCGGGGACGCCACCACCCCCGGCCGCATCGGCCAACATCCCCGAGCCCGCCTCGGTGGTCTTTATGATGTGTCTTGCGGTTGGCCAGATCGGTCGCCGCAGCGGCGCGGTTTAATCCGATTCGCATCAAGCCTATCTCGATCAAGCGCGGGCGGCGCGAACATTTTCTCAAACCCCTGACGGTCTAGGCCCGTATCGTTATGATCGTGCGAAGTGTGCACCGGCGATCGGCACGGGTAACGGGTGGTGACTCAAACGGGACGGGTTGTTGAAGCGATTACTTGCGTATCTGAATACACCCCGTCGGGCGCGAAAGGTTCTGGCGATGTACTGGGTGGTGCTGTCTGTCAGCACGCACCTGCCTTCGCTGGACCTGGGGGAAGACAACAACCAGTTCGGGATGTTCCAGGTCGACAAGACGCTGCACGTGTTGCTGTTCGGCGGGCTGATGTTTCTGCTATGGCGGGCGCGCCTGGCGGGAACGAAAGCGGCAAACTTATTGAACGCATTCGCGGCGTTGTGTCTGGCGGTGGTGTATGCGCTGGTGGATGAGTACACCCAGCGCTGGGCCGGGCGGGACGTGTCGATGAGCGACGTGGTGGCGGGGCTGATCGGGATCGTCGGGGTGTTCCTGGTCGTGACCGCCGGGCCGCCGCGCGACCGGGTGGGCCCGGCGACGGTGGTGTGGCGCTGCCTGGCGTTTCTGGCGGTGACGTTTTTTGTCATGATGGCGATCGCGCCCTGGGGCAACGACCTTGGGCATTGGCTGACGCACCTGTTTTTCACGCCCTGGCCGGGGATCGACAAGGCGGAGCATTTTTACGCCTCAGCCGGGCTGACGCTGCTGATGACGCTGTCCGCCCCGGCGGGGGTCCATCGGCCGGCGGCGGGGATCGGCCTGACCATTCTTGTCATAGGCCTGTCCGGGCCGATCATAGAAACGGGCCAGTCCATGACCGGCCGAAGCGTCGATATGGCGGACCTGTATGCGCATCAGGTCGGGCTGCTCACCGCGATGGTCGCGCTGATGGTCTTCCCCGTCGCCCGGGCCGTCAGGATGCGCCTGCGAAACCGATCACACCCCGATGGCTGATACCCCACACGAATCCAACCCATCGCCCGCACCGGAAGACGCCGTGCATGCGCCGCCGGCCCGTTCTTCGGAGCAGGCCTCCTCGGATAATTCGGGGAAAACTCCGGGGGCGGGGGCCGGGGGCGGGGGCCCGCGTTTTGTCGGGCACGCTCTGCTGGTGTCGGCGTTGACGCTGCTGTCGCGGGTCACGGGCCTGCTGCGTGACGCGATGCTGTTCGCCTCGTTTGGTCGTGGCCCGATCGCCTCGGCCTTCGTGATCGGGTTCATGGTCCCGAATCTCTTCCGCCGGCTGTTTGGCGAGGGCGCGTTGTCGTCCGCGTTCATCCCGGCCTACGCCGACCTTTCTCGCAACAACCCGCAGGTCGCCAAGCGGTTCGCGTCGCTGTGCATCGCGGCGCTGCTGGTTGTGACTGCCGGGCTGACCCTGTTGGGCGAGGTAGGGCTCTGGCTGTTCGGGGCCTATGCGGGGATATCGGATGACTCGGTGTTGGCGGTCCGGCTGACGATGTTGATGCTGCCTTACATGCCGTTGATCTGCCTGGTCGCGTTGATCGGCGGGGCGTTGCAGGTCCGTGGCCGGTTCGGCCCACCGGCCGCGGCGCCGGTGTTGATGAACCTGGTGATGATCGTGGCGATCCTGTTCGCCACACGCGGGTTTGCCGGGCAGGACGTGAGTGATTCGGTGATGCGTGACGCGATCGCCATCGTCGCGGTCAGCGTGTTGATCGCCGGCGTGTTGCAGTTGGCGTGGCAGCTCGTGGCGTTGCTGCGTGTCGAGGGGCTGACGCTCGACGTGTCGGGGACGGCTGAGCCATTTAAGAAGATGCTCTGGGTCATGGGGCCGATGGTGCTGGGGCTGGCGGTGTTTCAGATCAACGCGGGGCTGGACATGCTGCTGGCCTGGGGTTTTGCGCCCAAGGAAGGCGGCCCCGAGATGTTTTCCCTGTTCGGCCGAGAGGTCGCGTTCCCCATCACCGACGCCGGGCAGGTCGTCTCGCTGTCTGCGGCACAACGGCTCTATCAGTTCCCGCTGGGCGTGTTTGGTATCGCCATCGCGACCGCGATCTTCCCCGCACTGGCGCACGCCGCCGCCGATCAATCTGATCTCGGCAGGACGGCGTTCCGCGAAACCTTGCGGCAGGGCCTACGCTTATCGTTCTTCATCGGCCTGCCCGCCAGCGTTGGGCTGATCCTCGTGCGCGTCCCGCTGACGCGCGTCGTCTTTGAGCACGGCCGATTCGAGCTGAACGACTCGCTGCTCGTCGCCGGTGTCCTGGCGGGGTATGCCTCGGCGGTCTGGGCGTATTCGATGATGCACATCCTGACGCGTACGTTTTATGCGGCGGGCGATTCAAAAACCCCGCTGCGCGTCAGCATGACGATGGTGGTGTTTAACTTCGCGTTGAACCTCACGCTGATCTGGCCTTTGGGCGCTGCGGGGTTGGCGTGGTCGACCGCGATCAGCGCCGCGTGTCAGGTCATCATCCTGCTGCTGCTGGTCCGCAAGCACGTCGGCCCGCCGATCGACGGGCAGGTCATCCAAGGCTGGTTGCGCACCGCGATCCTCGCCGGCGTGATGGCGATCGTGTTGTATCCCGTGTTGCGGATGTATCCCCCGGAAGGCCTGAGTTGGTCCGGCTGCGCAGCGCTGCTCGGCACGATGGTGCTGCTCGGCGCAGCGATCATGTTCCTCGGCGGCTGGCTCACCGGCGCGGACGAGCTGCGCTGGCTCAAACGCGGGCGGCGAGCGTCTTAGTATCCGGGGCCATCGCGAAGGGGTATCATTCAAGGCAGACACCCGAACTTTGCCGAGGGCCTTTGGTGTGCGTCTTGTTACCTGCCTGATAGTGACGCTTGTGATCCTCGCCGCTCCGGGCGTCGTGTTCGGCGATGGGAAGGTGTTTCCTAGCACCGTCAGCGCCGAGACCAACATCCCCGACCAGGAAGCGTTGATCCACTGGGCGGACGGGGTCGAAACACTGGTCATCCAGACGAGCTTCACCGGTGAAGGCGACGAGTTTGCCTGGGTGGTCCCGACCCCGAGCCAGCCGGAGGTGTCCGCTTCGACGACAGGTTTGTTCCCGACACTTCGGGCGCTGACCGCGCCCACGATTCTGCACCCGCAGCGCTGGTGGGCGGTCGCGGTCTGGTTGGTGGTATTTGTGGTCTGGGGATTTGTCAGGGGCCGGTTATTATTTGTGTTGGTGGTTTTGTTGGTCATCTTCTTGTCGATGGGGGTGTTATTGCCCTCGGCGGGGTCTGCCCGGGGGGGAGGCCCCGTTGCCGGGGTAAGCGTTCACAAACATGGCGTAGTCGGCAACTACGAGGTGGCGGTCCTCTCCGCAGACGATATGGGGTCACTTACCAACTGGCTTGGTGATAATAATTTTCGTGTGTCCCCTGATTCCGAGGCCGCGATCAAGGCTTATGTCGAAGATGGCTGGTTCTTCACCGTGGCGAAGCTGGTGCGCGATGAATCGAAAGACGAAAAGTCGGCGACGCACCCGCTGGCGTTCCGGTTCAACGCGGAACGGCCTGTGTATCCGTTGCGGCTGACGGCGACGGGGTCATCGGCCCTGGAGGTCGATCTCTATGTGTTCGGCCCACAGCGTGCGTCGGCTAAAGGCTTCGATGTGGCGTTCTGTGATCGACTGACGTTCCCGGAACTTCCTGCGAAGGAGGATTGGCATCGCTCCTGGGCGGGCGAAGGGGTACCCATCTTCCACCCCGAGCTGCGCAGTCGGGTGGGTTCTGCGCGGTTTGTCACCAAGCTCTCAGCCAATCTTTCTCCGGCGGACATGGTTCAGGACGCAATGATTCAATGGGACGGCGAGAAGACATATGTGCCGACACGCTGGACTTTTCCGGGGGCGAAGGTGTTGGCGACGAACATCGGTTTAGCCGGGTTGGCGTTGACGGTGATGTCGGTGCTGCTACTGGTGACGAAAGAAGCGTTACAGCGGCAGGCAAATGCCAGAACGACCCTGCTGGCGATCTGTGCGCTGCTGTTCTGGATGGTGGTTGGGTACGGCGTGTACTTGTTGCTGCCGAAATCTGAGGCCCACATCGTCAGGGCGGCAAGCATACGATGGCGTGCGATGCCTCGCTATATCGATAGCGTCGCAGAAATTGTTCGTGAGGACCCGGAGCTGATAGCAAACCTCTCTGACCCAACAACATGGGCAGATGTATTGAGCCCTCGAGCGAATCCGGCGGACGGTGGACCTGTCCGTCTGGAAGATTCTCCCGGAAACGTAACGATGCAGCATACCGATGACGGGTTGGTTATCACGATCTACGGCCCGGACGGCGCACCGTTACAGATCGATTCTGATTTCTATAAAGAGGATTGATGGCCGTCGCGGCGTAGTTACTTAGTCGTCCAGCTTCACCGGGTCTTCCAGGACGGTGATTTTGCAGGCGTCTTCGGTGGCGTCCAGTTCGATCATGGCGCCGACCGGCAACGTCGCGTTGTATTTGTAGTGGCCGGCGGGGAAGTCGTAGATGACGGGGATGCCCAGGTCGGCGAAGTATTGCTCGAAGACTTCGCGGGTGTTGAACTCGGAGGGGTCTTCGCCTTCTTTTTCGGTCTGGGTGAACTTGCCGAGGATCACGCCGTTGAGCTCGTTGAGCTTGCCCGCGAGGCGGAGGTTCGAGAGGTAGCGGTCGATGCGGTAGGGGGCCTCGCGCACGTCTTCGATGAAGAGGATCTTGTTCTTGGTGTCGATCTCGTAGGGCGTGCCCATGACGGGGGCGACCAGCGAGAGGTTCCCGCCGATGAGTCGGCCGCGTGCCTTGCCGGGCGCGAGCGTCTGCGGGGCGGGGACATCTTCGGGGAACTCAAACGTCCAGCCGGGCGTCAGGCGGTTGCCTTCGTTGTCGTAGTAGCTTGACTTGAGGATCGCGCGCCAGAAGTAGGTCGCGGAGAAGTCGGTGAGGTTGCCCTCGCTACCCAGGCCGTACTGCGGGTTGGGGGAGTGGAAGGTGACGAGGCCGGCCTTTTTATTGATCGCCAGGTGCAGGCCGGTGATGTCGCTGAACCCGATGAGCATCTTGGGGTTTTTGCGGATGGTTTTGTAGTCGAGTCGGTCGAGGATGCGCGTCGTGCCGTAGCCGCCGGTGCCGGGGAAGATGGCATCGACGTCGGGGTCGGTAAAGGCCTGCATGATTTCCTCGGCCCGCCGTTCGTCGGTCCCCGCGAGGTAGCCGAACTTACGGAAGAGGTCGTCCGGTTGTTTGATGACAAAGCCCATGTCTTCGAGGCGTTGCTTGGCCAGGACCATGCGTTCCTTGTTCAGGTCGCCGGCCGGCGCGAT
>CBDUNP010000061.1:0-11531 GCA_965368605.1 uncultured bacterium
AAAATTCGAAAAGAAACTCGTCGAAGATCGTAAGTACGACAACCCCACCGCCGACGGCGGGCAGGGCCGGCTGATTAACTGGGAAAGCTTCGACCAACTCGTCGGCGAAACCTACATCAAATACATGCGCTCGCCGCAGTTCGATCTGCTGGAACGCTCCGGCGTCTACAACAACACACCCCTGGGCCTGCGGCACGCCACCTACCCGGCATACAGAGACGCCCTTCGTACCCACGCCGAGCAGCAGGGATACCAGAACATCCTCGACCGCATGTTCCCGCCGCCACCCCAGGCCGAAGACGAGCAACCAAAGGCCCCCGCACCCGTCGAGGACCAGCCCGACCCCGAATCGACGATCGAGCGCAAGTAACCAGCCAATCAGCAGGCCACTTAATAGCTATTCAACCGTAGGTGTAGTGTGCGGGCTTGCCGTTTAGCGACGGGGCCGCAAGACTCTCGGAAATCAAAAACAATTAACACACGACGATAACGTAAAACCGCTCTATAGCGGGCCCACCGATATCGTCGCGCTCATCTCGTGCGTAGCACCGGGCGCAAGCACAACCGCGTTGGGCCCGGCGTTGGCGGTTTCGATGCACGCCATGCCCGGCCATTCCTCGTTGCCGAAGTCACCCATCGCGGCAGACTTGTCGACCCACGGGTTCCAGACGACCGTGCTTTGTGAGCCGGTCTTGTCGATCATGATCCGTCGGCCAATAACCGGATCGGTCAGGACACACGCACTGTCGGTATCGACATAGACTCGATCGGTCTCCTGGGTAAATGTGATCGGCTCATCGGGCTGCCGCTTGCGTTCTTGCCCATCCACCTTGTCGAGATATTCAACCCCGCTGAGCCCGGCGATCTGAACCTGCCGCGCATCACCGACCGAGAGGTAGGTGTGCAACGCCGCCTCAAAGATCGCTTGTGAATCTGACGTGTTGCGCACAGCCATGACCATCTCCAGAGCCTGTCCAAACGTCACACGGTAATCGACGGCGTAAGGCTCAAACGTCGCGGACAGCAACAGCGTGACCGTGTCGCCTTGATGCTCAACGCCGGTGAGTTCCCATAGCGTGATCCTCGCCGGGCCGTGCGACGGGGCGGACTTGTCTGTCGCGTGCGGCCCAAACCAGGGGAAGCACACCGGCACGCCGCCACGGATAGCCTTGCCTTGCTGAAACGCAGACGACCCGCTCATAAATAACACCGGCCGATGCCCGGTCGGCTGGAAACCGGTGACGTGTGCGCCGTACAGATACATCTCACCGGAACATGCCGAGGTCGTAACGACCGCTTTGATCAAGCCACCCGTGCCCGACTCAAACGCCAACACGTCGGGCACACCAAACCGTGTATCTAACTCTTGTGCGTTCATCACATGATGGTACCGCATCAACCGCCCGGGGTCGCGTTTGTGTTAACAAAACGTGAGGCCGTCAACATAAAAATCATCGGCTTCTAATCGCAAGCAAATCATTCATTCATCTCTATCTAATCCTGCTGACGTCTACTACCCCGCGTCAGGGACATGGGTTCCAACATTCACTCAAGGGGTATCACCGCATGACCATGAAGAAAAAACCAGCACATCAAACGGATTCTCAACGCGGCAGCGGGTTCACGCTCATCGAATTACTCGTCGTGATCTCGATCATCGCCCTGCTCGTGGGCATCCTCCTGCCCGCGCTCGGCGCGGCGCGTGGCTCGGCCCAGGCGATCGTCTGCGGGGGCAATCTTCGCAGCGTCGGCCAGGCCGTCACCGCCTACAGCACGGATAACAAAGACCTGCTCCCCCCCTCATACGTCTACCCCTCGAACGACAAGGGCAGCTGGAAATGGGCCGACCAGTTCGGCACCGGGGCAAACCGCTACCTGCACTGGTCTTTTATGGTCTACAACAACCAGGACGGCGGCGACGACGCCTTCCGCTGCCCGACGCTCGACGGCGGCGGCATGCCACGGACCTTCCCCGGCGACGAACGTGAAGACTGGCAGAACGGCGTCCGCGACACCGACCCCGACCTCCAGGCAACCCGCATGGCCTACGCCGCCAACTCCGCACTCATGCCGCGTAACAAGTTTAACGAAGGCAGCCCTCGCAAGAACAGGCTCGTACTCATTGGCGAAGTGCGTAACGCAAGCAACACCATCCTCGCCACCGAATACAGCGAGAACTTTTCACTGATCCGCGAAGGCTCCAACGTCTCCAAGAGCCACCGACCCATCACCGCCTTGCGAGCCCTGGGCGCCGGCCTTTCGGCGCATCAGGAACCCAATAGCAGCACCGGACGCGGCCGGTGGTTTTACCAGGCCGCACCCTACGGCCTACAGCCCTACGAAACACTGCTCGCTCAGGAAACCGGCGCACTGTCGCAGATCAGCTCCGGCGGCCCCAACATCAACGCCGTCGGCCGACACCACCAGGGCGGCGGCGGATCGGGCAACGGCTCAGAGGGCTCGGCCAACTTCCTGTTCACCGACGGCCACGTGTCCCGGAACACGATCCTGGAAACCATGGACAACCGACAGTGGGGCGACCGGATGTATTCCGTCACCGGCAGCGATACCGGCGTGTACGACTACAACACCGCCCCTTAACACGATAACCAAAAACGGGTAGCGGACGTTTCCACTCCCGATAAACCTGACGAAGTCATACGGGCGCGAACCGTGCCGCGCGGTCGGTGCGCCCAAACAGTCCGAAACGTTCAACACACCACGGGCTCACACGTGTCAGCCCAATCTTAACAAAGGCAAAGGAGAGACCGATGATGTTTTCCACCCGCCAACTGATCACCACGGCGCTGACTTGCACGGCGGCTATGGCACTGACCACACCCACCGTTGCGCAGACCTACCCCGCCGGGCAGGTCAACGTCAGCGGCGCAACCCTGTTCCGCGACTTCTTCACCTTCCCAGCTTCCACCAATGACTACATCGACGTCAACGGCGACGGCAACGCCGGCTCGCTGGGCACGTTCCCGCCACCACAGCTCGCCGGCGAATACAACACCCCGGCGTTCAACACCGCCCACTTCACCTTCAACTACCGCGGCGTCGGCTCGGGCAACGGCCTGGCCGAGATGCGCGACTACCAACTCGCACGCCTGGACGCCCGCGCAGGCGGACTCCCCGGCGTCGGCAACTACCCCGCAGAGGGCGGCATCATCAATCAGGTCCAGTACGTCGATAACGGCACCGGCCTGCCCGTCCCCGGCATCGGTAACGCCGCCAACCCAGGTGGCTCCCCCGTCGTCCAGACCAGCATCGACATCGGCGTGATGGACGTCCCCACAAGCTGGTTCGTGACCAACCCACAGGCGGCAACCCCCTCGTGGAACGCCCGCCCCGGCGACGCGTCCTACGGCACCAACCCCCTGACCACTGTCGCCGGTCAGGGCAACCAACTCAAGAGCCTGTCCGACGGCATCACCGCAACCCCACTGAACACCAACACCGCGTCGCCCGACGACCACACGGTCTTCGACACCACCCTCGCCTGGACGCCCGTCGGCTATATCGCCAACCCCGGCACGGGCCTGGAAGAAGTCCGAGTCACCGAGCTGCAACACCTGTTCACCTCCGGCCGGATGCCCAACGGTGAAAACCTCATCGGCGCAACCCGTGACTCCGGCTCGGGCACCCGTAACGCCGCCATGAACTCGCTGGGCATCGACCCGTCGTTCGGCCGCGGCGAAAACATCAGCGTCAAAACCTCGACCAGCAACTTCGACGAACTCGGCCCGGACTACAGCCCCGACGCGAAGGGCGGCTCCTCCCGCATGGAAGGCGCCGTGCAGAACGGTCGGCTCGCGGTCGGCTACACCGGCCTGCTCGGTGGCAGCCGCGCGATCGCCGACATGAACGGCGGCAAGTACGAGCTGCTGAACGTTATGAAGGACATCGACGGCGACGGTGACGGCAACGCGGACAGCAACGTCTTCCTCCGCCCAAGCGCCAACGCCATCATCAACAACGCCGACCCCAACACCGGCTGGCAGTTCGGCGGGGCCCAGACCATAGCCACCGTCGGCGACCCCAACGCCAACCGCGGCGCGGCCGACCCCAAGCTCACCGCCAACCCCGCGATGGATAACGCCACCGCCGCCGGTTACATCAACAACATCACCGACAGCATCGCCGGCTTCGTCACGCTGCCCGCCGACCCCAATAACCAGGGATCGCCCGGCGAGGTCCTCGTCAACAACTTCACCCTCGTCGCCGCCGTCGAAGCCATCGCCGCCAACGGCATCGACTTCTCTAACGGCAACGCCACGTTCAACGCCTCGGTCAACGCCACAAGCCTCGCCTCACTGAGCTCGAACATCAGCGTAAACGGTCTCGGCTCGGTCGGTGCGGGCAAGATCCCTACCCGCACCGCCGGGCTGAGTTACACCGACGGCAACGTCAGCGACCAGTATGTCGACGTCGACGGCAACGGCGTGAACTACGGCGGCAACCTGTCCAGCCGTAACCACATCGCCGGCGACTTCAACAACGACGGCGCACGCTCGACCGCAGACGTCCAGAAGATGATGGACTGGGCACACCACCGCGGCCTGGGTTCAGCACCCGTCGCCAACGCACAGCCCGAGACCGGCACCGGCCTGGTCGTCGAAATCCTCGGCGACTTCGACGGCGACGGGAACTTCAACGAAGCCGACGTCCGCTACTGGGCCGACGGCCTGCACATCGACGGCGGATCGCTCGACCGAAAGTCCGGCTTCACCGCGGTCGATGCCGCCTACGGCGATAACTTCTTCGGCACCTCACTCGCCACCGGCAAAGCTTACGCCAACGGCGACAGCCGCGGCGACATCGCAGGCGCCACCGTCAGCATGGGCGCAAAGCCCACCGGCGCAGACAGCACCATCGACGCCCTGGATATCGACTACATCTACGCCCAGTTCAAGACCAACCCGTTCGTCGTCGGCGACGCCGACTGGGCCGACATCAACGAAGCCATCTACTTCGACCTCTCCGCCGACATGACCGGTGACCTGATCGTCAACCAACTGGACGTCGATGACCTGGTCCTGAACATCCTCGGCACCAGCTACGGCGACGTGAACCTCGACGGCATCGTGGACGCCGCCGACGAAGGCATCGTCACCAGCAACCTCGGCCTCGCGGGCATGGGCTGGGCCGGCGGCGACCTCAATGGCGACGGAACCACCGACGCACTAGACCAGGCGTTCTTCGGTGGAATCACCGGCGACCTCGACGGCGACGGGTTCGTCGGGATCGACGACCTCAACCTCGTCCTGGCCAACTGGAACCAGAACGTCCCGCCCGCCAACCCTCTGGCCGACCCTTCCGGCGACGGGTTCATCGGGATCGACGACCTCAACGAGGTCCTGGGCAATTGGAACGCAGGCACCCCGCCGAACGCGGCAGCCAACGTCCCCGAGCCCGCCAGCCTCGTGCTGATCGGCATGGGCGCAGCCGCCATGCTCAAGCGTAACAAGCGATGATCTCAAGAATACGCGGGCCTCGGATCAGGGCGCACCGGGGAGAAGGATTTGTAGGCCTGACGCCGACCCCGCGTTTTAAATACCCCGACACCCTTCACATGGCTCCGGCCAGGTGGAGGGTGTTTTTATTTGTGATCGGCAAAGAAACAAACGCAGGTGATGACAACATAGGCCTCGCCTGTGTCAATCATCCACGAACAGCGAAAAGTGTTCGTTCTGAGCCGGGACGACGTGGTCCAGGATGTCGTGCAGCACCTGGGCAGGGGAGTTCAGTGAGTCGATATTGACAACCATCTCTTTGGGGTAGTGCTGTAGTACCGGCGCGGTCTCGCGCTCATAAACCTCCCAGCGGTTGCGGATGACCTTGACGTCCGCATCATCGTGGCGGTTGGACTTCAGCGCCCGGCGACGCAGCCGTTCGATCATCTCGTCTTCATCGTTGCAAGACAGATGCACCACGCTGAGCACTTCGATGTACTCATCCATGAGCTTGGCCTGCTCGATGGTGCGCGGGATCCCGTCGAGGATCAGCAGGTCTTTGGTGGGTTTGTAGTCGCCGATGACGGCGTGAGCTTTAATGTTCTCCGCCCACATCTTGACGGTCACCTCATCGGGGACGAGCTCACCGCGGGAGCTGTACTCATAAAAGATGCTCCCCAGCTTGCTCTTAACATTGAGGTTGCGAAACACGTCGCCGCAGGCGCAGTGGTAGAACCCTGGGATCGTCCCCAGGACCTTGCCCTGCGTGCCTTTGCCCGCACCCGGAGCACCGAATAGAAGAATGGACTTGTAGCGATCCATAGGATCTGATCCCCAAATACTTAATGTCACAGGTGGCTCTCACACGCTGCCGTCCAGCCATGAAAGATTCATCGACCCGACGGGCCGGTCTTTATAAGGCAAATGACTGCTTAACGCACCTTTGACCATAAAAACGTCGTCATCGAGCAATGCCCCCTTGTGACAAAGTAGGACCGCAGCCCCAATCGCCCGAAAATCGCATGCATTTTATATGCTTATTTACAAAGATTTTACGACCATTTGAGCCAATAAACTCTTTTTAAGCGTACTTAACGCGATGGAATCATTCTAAACTTACTTGATACCGTACCGGATAGGTACTATTATAGCTTCCAATGGGGGATTGAATTGATATTCAGTATCAAGTAAATCCCTCTGATCGTGGCTTAAACGCCATAAAAGGCGATTTTATGCTCAGTCTGACGCGAAAAACCGACTACGCACTGGTCGCCCTGTCATACCTGACGGGGCGTTATGCGGAGTCTGCTGAACCGGTCAGCGCCAAGCAGATCGCCCAGACCTTCGGCCTGCCGTTGCCCCTGCTGATGAATATCCTCAAGGAGCTGGTCCGAGCGAAGGTGCTTTCCTCAACCCGGGGGATCAATGGTGGGTACGAGCTGGCCACCGAGCCCGGCCGTATCTCCCTGCTGGAGGTCGTCACCGCCATGGAAGGCCCGGTCCGCCTGGCCCAGTGTGCCGACGGCCTGCCGATCGTCGGCCAGGGGTGCAACCTCTCGGACGACTGCCCGATCCAGCGGCCGATCCGATCGCTGCACCGGCGGATCAACCAGTTCCTCGAGGACGTGACGCTTAAAGAACTCTGGGAAGACCGCTTAGACAACACCACCAGCCATGACACCGCCAAGAACAATAACCCCTGCGCATGCAGCAGTACGCACCCGACCGCCGAGATGATTAAACTCACCGGCGTCACGATCAACCAAGGAGCATAAACCGATGGCACTAAAGCTGCCGATCTACATGGACCACAACGCCACCACCCCGATGGACCCACGGGTGCTCGAGGCGATGCTGCCCTATTTCACCGAGAAGTTCGGCAACTCCGCCAGCCGTAACCACGCCTACGGCTGGGAAGCCGAGGAAGGCGTCAAGCTGGCGCGCAAGCAGGTTGGCGAGCTGATCGGCGCAGACCCCAAGGAGATCATCTGGACGTCCGGCTCCACCGAGTCGAACAACCTGGCGATCAAGGGCGTCGCCGACATGTACAAGGACAAGGGCCGGCACATCATCACCGCCGTCCACGAACACAAGGCCACACTCGACCCGTGCAAACGCCTGGCGAAGATGGGCTACGACATCACCTGGCTCGAGCCCGGCGCCGACGGGATCATCACCGCCAAGCAGGTCGCCGACGCGATCCGCGAGGACACGATCCTCGTCACGATCATGTGGGCCAATAACGAGCTGGGCACGATCAACGAGCTGCCCGAGATCGGCAAGGTCTGTAAAGACAAGGGCGTGCTGCTGCACACCGACGGAACCCAGGCGGTCGGCAAGATCCCGGTCGACGTCAACGACGCCGGCGTGGACCTGCTCTCCGCCTCGGCCCACAAGATGTACGGCCCCAAGGGTGCCGGCTTCCTCTACGTCCGTCGGCGTAAACCACGCGTCCGCCTGACTCCGATCATCGACGGCGGCGGCCACGAACGCGGCATGCGCTCCGGCACACTCAACGTCACCGGCATCGTCGGGCTCGGCAAGGCCTGCGAGCTCTGCCGACTGGAGATGGCGGAAGAAACCGCACGCCTCTCGAAGATGCGCGACCGTATGGACCAGGCCATCACCAGCCAGCTCGAACACGCTGTCATCAACGGCGACCCGAAACGCCGGCTCCCGCACACCACCAACATCAGCTTCCCCTACGTCGAGGGCGAAAGCATGATGATGGCGATCAAGGAAGTCGCCGTCAGCTCCGGCTCGGCCTGCACCAGCGCGTCCCTGGAGCCCAGCTACGTCCTCAAGGCCCTGGGCCTGGGCGACGAGATCGCTCACAGCTCTATCCGCTTCGGGCTCGGCCGATTCACCACCGACGAAGAAGTCGACTACACCATCGACAAGGTCGTCACAGCCGTGAAGAAGCTGCTGGAACTCAGCCCGCTCTACGAGATGGTCCTCGAAGGCATCGACATTACCACCATCGAATGGGGCGCACACTAAATAACCGCTCCGAAGCCCACGTTCGCCGAACGTGGGCCCAAGCCACCCAAACAAATCACCGATATCAGAAACGGAACCCAACCATGGCATACAGCGAAAAAGTCCTCAGCCACTACGAAACACCCCGCAACGTCGGCAGCCTCGACAAAACAAGCAAGAGCGTTGGCACCGGGATCGTCGGCGCCCCCGAATGCGGCGACGTCATGAAGCTGCAGATCCAGGTCGACGACGCCACCGGCAAGATCGTCGACGCCAAGTTCAAGACCTTCGGATGCGGCTCGGCGATCGCCAGCTCCAGCCTCGCCACCGAATGGGTCAAGGGACGCACCCTCGACGAGGCCCTGGCAATTAAAAACACCGAGATCGTTCAGGAGCTGAGCCTCCCACCGGTCAAGATCCACTGCTCCGTACTCGCCGAAGACGCCATCAAAAGCGCCATCCACGACTACCAGGAAAAGAACGGCCTCGACCACGACCACGATCACTAATCAGTATTCACTAACAAACCGCCGCGGGCCCGGTTGCGTATAATCAACGGGCCCAGGCACCATTGATCGCGGGCAACGTACCCGCCTCCACGGAGAACACGACATGGGACTTATCATCACCGAAACCGCTGCACGCGAAATCAAGACCATCATCAAGCAGCAGGAACTCGACGCAGAAAACGTCCGCCTGCGCGTCGGCGTCAAGGGCGGCGGCTGCTCGGGCTTCAGCTACCTGCTTGACCTCACCGAGCAGCAGCGCGAGACCGACGAACTCTTCGAGGAGCACGACATCAAGGTCGTCTGCGACCCCAAGAGCTACCTCTACCTTAACGGCACCACCATCGACTTTAAGGACGAGGTGATGGGCCGGGGCTTTGTCTTCAACAACCCCAACGCCACCTCGAGCTGCGGCTGCGGCAGCAGCTTCACCGCCTGACTCAAAGGCTACCAGTTAAGAAAAAACACAGGCCCATGCGATCACCGCATGGGCCTGTTCATTTCTATTCTTAGATCAATCGATCACGGCTTAGCGGTGTCGGCCAAGCATGCAGAGTCCACCGGCGGCCAACAGCACCATCGACGCGGGCTCGGGGATCACCGTGATCCCGACGCCGCCGACATCTTTCTTGGCGATGAACGCGCTCGTGCCCGCTTCGCTCTGGGCCATGAGGGTGTTATCAAAACTGACAGACACCTTCGTCGCACCGTTCACAAACGAGATGTTGTTATCGATCAGCGCCTGCTGGATATCGACCATGATCTCGCCGGACCAGATGGCATTGACCAGCGGACCCGGGCCGTCACTAACCAGATCAAAATCCCCGCCAGAAGGCGAGAAGACCATCGGGGTCACGATATTGACCGGGGCGATCGCCACGCCATCAACTTCCAGGATGTCCAGCGTAAACGTCGCGGTCACAGACACCGAGGCGTTACCGGTCAGGCCGCTGAGCGTGAACTCACCCGCTTCTTCGAATTGAACCGCGTCGATGAACTTGCCGGGGTGCGACGCCATCATCATCGTGAGAACGCCCACGGTGGTATCAGCCCCACCCGCCCCGGACGCTGATGCGTTGAATGAAACAGGGTTAAAATCCAGGCTGTCGCCAACGACGTTGGGCGTCCCGTAGAGTGCCGGCGGCAGCGGGTCCGTCGCCGAGTCTTCGGTCACATCCAGGAAGTCAACCGTGAGCCCGCCGAAGTCGCCGTAGTTGATGGGTGCCGCCATCGAAGCAGGCACGTACCCAACCATCGCGAGCGCCGCGGCCAACGCCATCACGGGTGAACAGATCACCTTTGCCATCGGTCTTCTCCACATCCGGTTCCGGCCACCGCGGTTGAAAAGGTCACGTCGTGCCCAAGCACCTACCTATTCCTGCAGTAACCATTTGATACCGTAAATATGCCTCAAGACCGGACGCAGGCAAGCACATAGGTGGTATTAAGACAATTATTTAGAAGAAACGTGGATGGCAAGCCAGGCAATCCGTAGCGGTTGTAACACTTACAGACACATCGCCCACGGTTATGGGGAATACCGCGACAAACAAGACCTTCCGGAAATACAAATCAACATCTAAGCGGGGAGCCGTCCGCCGAAACAAAAAAAATGAGCGGCCCGCTGTGGTAAACGGGCCGCTCTTCAGCGTTCAAGCATCCCTCCGTAGGATGTTTTGAAACCAAATGGAGTAAGTCAATCAGTTGCGTCGGCCCATGATGGCCAAGGCACCCAGAGTCAGCAGGCCCAGTGACGCGGGCTCGGGGGTCACGGTGATCCCGATGCCGCCGACGTCTTTCTTAGCAATGAACGCGGATGTCCCCGCTTCGCTGAGCGTGGTCAGCGTGTTGTCAAACGTCACGGACACCTTCGTCGCACCCACCACGTAGGGGATGTTGTTGTCGATCAGCGCCTGGGTGATGTCCACATTCACCATGCCGGACCACGTGCCATTAACCAGCGGGCCCGGGCCGTCTGCGGACAGGCTCCAGTCACCGTTGGATGGCGTGAAGACCATTGCGGTGGAGATATTCACCGGGTTGATCGCGACACCATCGACTTCGGTGATGTCCAGGAAGAAAGTCGCGGTGACGGACGCGAAGGCATCGCCGGACAGGCCGGTGAGCGTAAAGTCGCCAGCCTCGTCGAACTCGATCTCATCGATGAAGTTGCCCGGCGTGGACATCAGCATCATGGTCAGCGTGCCGTCGGTAATGTCGGTCCCCGCGGCTCCAGATGAGGTTGAGTTGAATGAAACCGGGTTGAAGTCAAGGCTGTCGCCGGAGACGGTCGGTGCACCGAACAGGGGGGTCGGGTCCGTGCCGGAGTCTTCGGTGACATCCGTGAACATCACGGTCACGCCAGCGAAGTCGCCGTAGTTAATCGGGGCCGCCGAGGCTTGTGTAGAGAACGCAACAACAGCAGCCATCGAAAGCGCCGCTGCACCCATTTCAAGTCGAATACTCATCTGGATCTTCTCCTCACCGTTTTATTACACAAGCAGCGCATCCAAACCCCCGACAAGGGGACGACGTGCTTGCGAGTTTCTCTCCGGCAGGCTCCCATCAGGAGGCCCTGCAATCAACTATC